>JBNMNM010000105.1:0-8606 GCA_051275585.1 bacterium
CACATATTTTAAATATGACCATGATCAAAACCTTGCCTCTACTAAAAGATTACTCTGATCAAATCCAAATTCTTCATCAAACAGGAAAAAATGATTATGATGAAGTAAATAAAGCTTATGCTGAAAGTCCAATACAGGCTGTAGTAAGTCCATTCATATCAAATATGGATGAAGCTTATGCTGAAAGTCATTTAATGATTTGTCGGGCTGGTTCTTCTGTGAGTGAAATTATTGCGGTTGGTAGAGCATCAATTACAGTTCCAATTCCAAATTCAAGCGGAGATCATCAAAAGAAAAATGCAGAAACATTACAAAATGCAGATGCAGGAATTCTAATTGAGCAAAAAGATTTAACGCCGAATTTATTAGCAGAAAAAATTATTGATTTACTAAAGAATTCTGAAAAAATTGATGAAATGGAAAAAAAGGCAAAAGCCCTTTATCAGGGAGATGCAACAAGTGCGATTGTGGATCACACATTCCAATATTTTCAGTTTTAGAGGGAAAAATAAGAATCTCTGCTGAGAAGGAATCCCAGCAGAGTATCAAACTAGATCTTGTGGAACAGATCAATCATTTCAATTACAGAAAGCATACAGTCCGCACCTTTATTTCCTGCCTTTGTACCTGCTCTTTCAATTGCTTGCTCAATATTATCAGTAGTAAGAACACCAAATCCAATTGGCACTCCACTTTGTAAAGAAATTTGAGCAATTCCTTTACTTGCTTCGTTTGCAACAAAGTCAAAATGAGGAGTTGAACCACGAATGACACTTCCTAAAGCTACAATTCCGTCATATGATTTCGCTTTCACTAGTCGTTGACAAGCAAGAGGAATTTCAAATGCTCCAGGAACTCGGATCACAGTAATGTTATCTTCATTTCCGCCGTGACGAACAAAACAATCAATTGCACCTTCAAGTAACCTTTCATTAATGAAAGAGTTAAATCGACCAACTACAATTGCAAGTTTTGTATCTGCTTGTGCTGATAAATTACCATTAATATTTGTTACTGCCATAATGTCCGCTGAAAACAAATTTAAAGAAAAAAGCCAAAATAATTGGCTTTATAAAAATTAAGGATGCTCACCAATATCTAGAAAATGCCCTAGTTTTGTTTGTTTTGTTTTAAGGTAATGACGATTATTATCATTCGATTCTATAATAATCGGTACTCGTTCAACAACCTCAAGCCCATAACCATGTAAACCAGCTAATTTTCTAGGGTTATTTGTGATTAAACGAAGTTTTTTCAATCCTAGCATATGAAGAACTTGAGCACCAAATCCATAAGTTCGTAAATCTGCATTTAACCCTAGTTTTTCATTTGCTTCAACAGTATCAGCACCTTCATCTTGATAACGATATGCCTTAATCTTATTCAAGATTCCAATTCCACGACCTTCTTGAGCAAGATATAAAACCACTCCTTTTCCTTCTTCTTCAATCATCTTCATTGATTTATGAAGTTGGCTTTGACAATCACAACGCATTGAACTGAAAACATCACCAGTTAAGCACTGAGAATGAACTCGGACAAGAACAGGCTCATCTGTTGCCCACTCTCCTTTTACTAGTGCAACGTAGTTTTCATCATTGATTTTATTTCGAAATCCAGTGATTTTAAACTCACCAAAATCTGTAGGAAGATTAGCAGAGTCTACTAACTCTACTTGGCTTTCTCGATGAAGACGATAATCAATTAGATCTGCAATCGTTACCATTTTCAATTTATGAAGATCTGCAAATTTTCTCAAATCATCATAACGAGACATAGTTCCATCTTCGTTCATAATTTCGCAGATTACACCACTAGGATGACAACCAGCTAAACGGGACATATCAACAGAACCTTCTGTTTGTCCTGCTCGGCAAAGCACACCACCTTTTTGTGCTCGTAATGGGAAAATATGTCCAGGAATAGAAATCGTATGAGGGCCTGCATCTTCTTTGATTGAGGCTAGGATTGTATATGCTCGATCGTATGCAGAAATTCCTGTAGTTACATTCTCTGCTGCATCAATTGACACCGTAAAATTCGTTCCGAAAACGGAAGTATTACGTTTTGTCATCATTGTAAGACCTAATTTATCAACTCCTTCTTCATCCAGAGTTAAACAAATAAGTCCTCGACCATGAGTTGCCATAAAGTTGATAATTTCAGGAGTAACTTGATCTGCTGCACAGTATAAGTCTCCTTCATTTTCTCGGTCCTCATCATCAACTAAGATAATCTGCTTACCTTGTCTGATGTCTTCTAAGGCGTCTTCAATTGTATCAAACTTAGTTTCTTCCATTCGTTCCAAAATTTTCAAGGGTTAGATCAATTTAACAATAAAACCGAGTACCTGCTCTATAGCTTTGCTGAAACGCTTACTTTTTTCAATCAACAATTCACGTTCTAAACATTTTCTAGGGTTTCTATTCTAGAAATATTTATTTTTTTTGAAAAAAATAATAATTGTAATTACCTTTTTTTTGGAAACAGCTTGACGTTAATCCTGTTACTATCACAGAGTTATCCCCGCAAATCCGTCCTCTATAAAATCTACATTTTATGAGATTGTTACCATGTGTGGAGTTTTTGGAATTACAGGTCATCCATTAGCTAAGAAGTTTTTGAGCGTTGCTCTTATGGCATTACAACATCGAGGTCATGATGCCGCAGGTGTTGCTGGTCTTGTTACTGAGGAGCCACGTTGTTTAGAAACCGCAAAAACAGTTGGTAAGGTTTCTAAGTTAATTAACGGAACTAGTCTAGATAAATTTGTTGGAAATACATTTATTGGACATACCCGTTATTCAACTAGAAATCAGTCAAAATCTTCTCGTGAGATTCATCCACACTGGGCTCAAAGTTTACAAGGACGACTTGCCATCGTTACCAATGGGGATATGTTAAATACCCCTGAGCTTCTCGATTTTTTAATTCAGAAGTCAGTGAAAACTTATACGAACAACGATGCTGAAGTCATTGCTGCCTTAGTCAACTACAATATTCGCTACTACGAAATGGACACCATGTCCGCAATTCGTGGAGTGATGAAAAAAATCAAAGGTGGTTATGCTGGAATGATCATAACTGAGGATCATAAAGAGCTGTTTGCTTTTCGTGACCCTTGGGGAATTCGTCCACTTCATGTGGCTGAGTTCTTGATCAATGGTGTTAAAAGTGTCGCTTTCTCTTCAGAAACTTGCTCTTTTGATATTATTGTTCGGTACTGTCGTGCTAAATTCCCAGAACAGGAAATTACCTATACTCATCGAGTAGTAAATCCAGGTGAAATCATTGCCGCATCTGAAGATGGAACATTAGAGTCTTTAAATTATTCAGAACAAACTCCTAATAAAATAGGGTGTGTTTTTGAATCAATTTATTTTTCTCGTCCTGATAGTTTGCAAGACGGTTCTACTTTCCAAGTGTTACGTGAAAAAATGGGAAAAGAACTTTTTGAAGAATCACCAGTAGAGGCTGATTTAGTTACAGCCGTTCCAAAAGGTGGAATTCCTTCTGCTGTTGGTTTTGCAAAAGCATCTAATATCCAATATAGTGTTGCAATTTTGGAAGAACCATCAACTGGTGGAGATCGATCGTTTACAACTAACGATGATGATCGTTTGTTCTTAGCTGGAATGAAGTACAATATTCTTCATGATATCGTTAAAGGTAAGCGTTTAGTTGTTGTAGATGATTCTATTGTTCGTGGAACAACAATGAAACTTCTTGTAAAGTCTCTTTTTGAAGCAGGTGCAAAAGAAGTTCACCTTCGTATTCCTTGTCCTCCATATAAATATTCTTGCCATTATGGAATTGCGACAAAGAACCCAGAGGCATTGATTTCTTACAATACAAGTGTTGATGAAATTTGTAAAAAATTAGGTGCTACAAGCCTTGCTTATCTCACTCTAGATGGTTTATATAAAGCATTAGAGAAACCACAAAATCAGTTTTGTGATGAGTGTCTTTCTGGAAAACAACCGTTTTTTTAACTCTTTAAATAAACGTTTTCCACAGTTTCGTTCCTTCAAACTTAGTCTAAACTCTGGAACGGAGTTGACGAAGAAGCAAGTTCTTCTTTATCAAGGACGTGAAATCAATAGGTAAGGCACAACAAATATTTTTTTTGTGCTCATGGCAATGAAGTATCAAAAAAGAAAGTTGGTTAATGACTTATTGTCACTTAACTGCTGGAAGCTTGTTTCTTTAGGGGAACGAGTAGCTTCACAGAAGCTGGTTGACCCACAAAAGGTCTTCTGCTACTCTTCGTTTTCTATTGACATGGACGACTGGAATTATTATTAGAGCCAGTTCGTTATATCTTTATTGTGAATATCATCGAATTAGGTCAGTCACTATGCCAACTAAAACAACAAAATCTGCTCGGAAAGAAGATTTTCAACAGGGCGGTCAATATACTCGTGATTGGTATGTGGTTGATGCTACCGGAAAAACTCTTGGTCGTTTAGCAACTGAGATTTCAAAAGTTCTTCGTGGTAAGCATAAACCAATTTATACCCCTCATGTAGATACAGGCGACTATGTAGTCGTAGTAAATGCAGGAAAAATACATCTTACTGGAGCGAAATGGTCCGATAAGATCTATTACCGACATACTGGATATCCAGGTGGATTAAAAGAAATTACTGCAGAAAAACTTCGTGAAAAAACACCTACTGCTCTTGTTGAAAAAGCAGTTAAAGGGATGATGCCGAAAAATCAGCTTAATCGAGATGCTCTTCTAAAGCTTAAAGTTTATGCTGATGAAAAACACCCTCACACTGCACAAAAACCAAAAACTTTAGAAATTTAGTAGAGTCAGATGGAACAATATTACGGAACAGGACGAAGAAAATCGTCTGTAGCTCGAGTTTATCTAGCACCAGGAACAGGAAAAATTACTGTTAATGGAAAAGATGTTACTGAGTATTTCAAACGGGAAACATACCATATTACCGTGAAACAACCTCTTACGGTTACAGAAAACCTTGAGAATGTTGATATTCGTGCGTTTGTAAAAGGTGGTGGAACCACAGGACAAGCAGGTGCTCTAAGACACGGGATTTCTCGTGCACTTCTTGAGCTAAATATTGAGCTTCGACCAGCTTTAAAACAAGCAGGGTTCTTAACTCGAGATGCTCGTCAAGTAGAAAGAAAGAAATACGGAAAACGTGGAGCGAGAGCAAGTTTTCAGTTCTCAAAACGTTAATCTGTTGGCAAAAGGAAATTCCTTTTTCCTTTTGCAACTTCTTTACCCCTTCTTAATACTGCAAAAGCTTTAACAAACTAATTTCATTTCCTTTCAAATTAAAACTTATTTCATCCATTAAGTGTTTCATTAAACTTAAGCCACGATTAATAAGCGATTTTGAAGATAATTCTTGAAGTGTCTTTTTATATTCAAAGCCTTTCCCTTGATCTTTAATATGGACAATGATTCGATCCATTTTTAATTCAATCGAAAAGTAAATATTTTTTGTAATATCTCCTTGATTTCCATGCTCAATGGCATTACTTAATCCTTCATAAATAGCCATTTTAAGATCTGGAAAAGCACCATATTCTTTTGGATATACAAGCTCAATTAAATTATCAACGGTATCTAAGAGTTTGATGATAGCCTGTTCATTGCTTGCAATAACAGCACTAAAAACATTCTCCATTTGATAATTAATTTCTTCATTTTTTAGAAACCTACTTTTATGATGACGGATTGCTCGTTTAATTGCATCTCGTAACATCTGAGATTCAACTGGTTTTACAAAGTAACTTGTAACACCAAGGTTAATCGCATCAATTGTATTTTCTACTGTTGGTTCAGTCGCAAGGATAATAAAAGGAAGTTTTGGATAAAAATTACGGACATCTTTAAGAAGCTCGATGCCTGTTTTTTTTCCAAGTTGAATATCACTAAGAATTAAATCAAAATGTTTTTTCCTAATGATTTTCCAAGCTTTTTCTGCTGATGAAGCTTCCTCATAATTATAACCTTCATCATCAAAAATTTCTTTTAATCTGTTTTTGCTTTCCTTGTCTTTATCTACAACTAGAATGCGATATTTCAAATCTGATATCATAAAAAGATTTTACCTCAACTTAGGACAGTGCTCTCATAAGGTTTAAATTTTATACTTCGAGAATTTTATGGAAACCTCAAACATTTCACTGATTGCACTTCATTCGAGTTACACTCACTCGTCTTTGGCTCTTGCATCCTTAAAAGCTTTCTGTAGTACCAAACCTTTTTTTGATAAGATTCATTGTCATGAGTTTGTGGTCAATAGTAAACTTGACATCTTAATAGAAAGAGTATTGGAGGAGCAGCCAGTACTGATTGGTTTTTCTGTTTATTTGTGGAATATACAGGAAAGCATTCGCCTTGCCAAAATCCTCAAACAGCTTCTTCCAAATACAAAAATTGTTTTCGGTGGCCCTGATGCAGGTCCAAAAGGAGCTGAATTATTGAGCCAAATTCAAGAAATTGATTTTGTTGTTCAAGGAGAAGGAGAAGTAGCATTTTGCCAGCTTATTGAACATTTTTTATTTAATAAACACGATTTGGGGTCAATTTCAGGCTTACATTGGCGAAAAGATGATTCTTCAGAGAATCAATCAAATATTATTCAATCCAATGCGATCCAATCAATAGCACTTGAAACGCTACCTTCTCCTTTTCAACTTAATTTAGTAACAAAAGATAAACGTTTATTTTACTTTGAAACATCTCGTGGTTGTCCATTAAAATGTGCTTTTTGTATTAGCGGTAATGAAGCACCAAAAATATTTCCAATTGAGCGAATTGAAAAAGATATTCAAGTAATTAAAGAAGCATGTCCACCTGTTGTAAAAATCCTTGATCGAAGTTTCTCAATGGGAAACAGCCGAACTCTCCACTTATTAAATTTATTTGCAAATACTCCTGATGAGATACGATTTCACTTAGAATTAAATCCTGATCGAATTGCTCCTTCAATTATGGAGTTTTTTGCCAATGTTTCTGGTGACAAGTTTCAATTCGAAATTGGTTTGCAAAGTGTTTTTGAAGAAACACTACAAAAAATTACTCGACGAATGAATATGGATTTAGCGGAAAAAAATATCCGTCATATTCTAGCAATGAAAAAACACCATCTCCATTTAGATTTGATTGTAGGGCTTCCTGATGAAACCTTTGAAATGTGTTTAGCCTCATTAGATCGTGTTTTTTGGATGTTTCCGCACCATTTACAGCTAGGAATCCTAAAAATCCTACCTGGAACTGCTCTTAGCAAATTTTGGCCTGATTATGGCTATCTATGGGATCGGTCTGCACCATATGAAATTTTAGGGAATAACACGATATCTTATCAAGAAATATCAACACTTAAAAAATATGCAGAACTTTTAGAGCAAACTTGGAATAATGAGTTATTTTTATACTCTTTACGCTATTTAATTCCTCAATACTTTGAAAAGAAGATTTCTATTTTCTTCTATGAATTTTTAGAATTTTCAAAAGGTGCTTTTTTAGATCGCAGTCTTGGTATAGATTTTGTTTTCAATCTATTTGTCGATTACCTTTCATCAAAAGGATTTCTTCAAAAAGATAAGACTCTTCAAGAATTACTTTTATGGGATTATTGTAAAAAACAAAGAGTTACGAAAAAAACACCTCAATGGATTCGTGAAAACTCATTAATTCAAGAATACGAAGTTCCAGAAAAAGGCCGACAAAAACTTCCATTTTTATCAGTAACTCAAAAAAGTATTGAGATTATCAACACTTTTCTACTTGAAGAAATGCAAGAAGGGGAATATGCAGTGTGGCTAAAAAAGGATCAGAAACGAAGGCCAGTCTCTTTTTTACCTGTAGACCCTGCTATGAGAGTACATTAAATGACGGAAAAAATAGGAACTCACGCAATTTTCAATATCTACAAGCCTGAAGGAATTACATCATATGGTGCAATTCGAGAGATCAAAAAACTAACAGGACAAAAAAAAGTAGGTCATTTAGGAACACTTGACCCTCTTGCAGAAGGTATTTTACCTATTTTCTTAGGAAAAATGACTAAACTGATTCCTTTATTTAACCAAGGTGATAAAACTTATCAAACAACGGTTTATTTAGGAACAACATCCACTACATTGGATCGAGAAGGGGAAAAAACAGAAGTCCCAATTCCAGAATCGTGTACAGAAGAGACTATTCTACAGGTTTTAAAAACATTTGAAGGAGAAATTGAACAAATTCCTCCTATGCTTTCTGCAATAAAAAAAGATGGAAAACCTCTTTACAAACTTGCTCGGGCAGGAAAAGAAGTTGAAAGAGACCCTCGAAAAATTCAAATTTACTGGATTCGAAATATTCAGATCAATTTGCCTGAAATTACTTTTGATGTTCATTGTTCTAAAGGAACCTATATTCGGGTTCTGGCAGAGGAGATTGGCAAGGCATTAGGAACAGGTTCGTATTTAAGTAAATTAATTCGAACTCAATGTAATGGACTTTTTACAATAGAAAACTCCTTTACCCTTGACCAATTGAAAAAAATTGACAATTTTGTTGCGGAGGATTTTTCTATCTCACCAACATCCTTATTACTGGATTTTCATCAGATCGGAAA
>JBNMNM010000106.1:0-8574 GCA_051275585.1 bacterium
TTGCTGGAGATACGACTTCACCGTTTGCTTCTTCTTCACAAATTGTTTCTAGTTTATCTTCTGTCATGCCAAGAATAGCCGCCATTGTACCAACTCCAACTGGTACAGCTTCTTGCATAAATTTTCCACGTAGATGAACTGTTTTTACAGCTTCTTGAAATGATAAAACACCAGATGCGACAAGAGCAGTATATTCACCAAGTGAATGTCCAGCAGCAAAACTAGGTTGTAATGATTTTTTTTCAGAAAAAATTCGGTAGGCAATAACAGAAACGGTAAGAATAGCAGGCTGTGCATTTTGGGTAAGAGTTAACTCTTCCGCAGGACCTTCAGCACATAATTTTTTTAAATCAAATCCTAATGCATCATTTGCTTCTTGAAAAAGCTGTTGTGCAATTGGATGTTCTAAAAAAGAATTTCCCATTCCTACTACCTGAGACCCTTGCCCAGGAAAAATAAAAGCAATATTACTCATAACAATAATCTACGGTTTGAAAGTTTCTTGATTCTCTAATATTTTCTCTTCAACTCGTTGAGCCATATTAGCTTGTGATGCCCATTCACAAAATTGGATTCCATGTTGAATTGCTTCAGGACTAGAATTTCCATGACAAACAACACCAACTCCACGCAAACCTAGTAATGGAGCCCCATTAAATCCTGCATAATAAGTTCGTTCTTTAAGTCGATGTAAAGATCGGCTTAATAGCGTTGAACCTGCTTTTGCAAAAAAAGATTTGTTAATTTCTTCTTTGAGAATGGTTGTAATTAGTTTTGATGCACCTTGAGCTGACTTGAGAAGAACATTACCTGAAAATCCATCAGTAACGACAACATCAACATCTCCATAAAAGAACTCTTTTCCTTCGATGTTACCAATAAAATTGAGGGAACTTTTTTTTAATAGATGATATGTTTCTTTAACTAGTTCATTACCTTTTCCTTCTTCTGCACCGACATTTAAAAGTCCAATACGAGGATGAGGAATAGAGTGAATATACTCGGCATAAACATCACCAAGAAATGCGAATTGAAGTAAATGCTTTGGACTGCAATCCATATTTGCACCAGCATCAACTAACAGAACACGGCCACGGGGTTTTATTGTGGGGAGAAAAGCACTAATGCAGGGACGATCAATACCTTTGATTGTTTTGAGGACGAATTTTCCAATGGCAAGCATTGCAGCAGAGTTTCCTGCACTGATTACACCATCAACATCTCCACTTTTATGAAGATTATAGGCCACACGCATTGACGAATCTTTTTTTATCCGCAACGCATCAACAACCGATTCGTTCATTTCAACTACTTGAGTTGCATGGACAATCTCGATTTTGCTGGCATCGAATTCGTAGCGGTTCAACTCTTTCTTAATTTCCGCTTCATCTCCAACAAGAACAATTTTTTTTAAACTTAACTCTTTAAGAGCTGAAATTGCCCCTTGTATGGGATGCTGAGGGGCAAAGTCTCCCCCCATAACATCTAAAGCAATAGTCATAAATAGGTAAAATATTAGTCAGAAGACTAAGCTTCATCCATTTTGATGATTTCTTTTCCTTGATAATGACCACAGCTTTTACAAACTAGATGTGGAAGCTTTTTTTCACCACAGTTACTACAAGTAACTAGGTTAACTACACCTAATTTTTTGTGATTTCTTCGTGATTTTGTTTTAGCTTGAGAAGTTTTCCGCTTTGGAACTGCCATTTGATTTCCTTTAAATGGTGGTTAGCAATGACAATACAAAAAATATTGCTGGGTAAGATTATTAGATCAAATGAAACTAATCTTTTTTCGATGGTGAAAAATCTTTTAAAACTGCAAAAGGATTTGTACTCACGTCAGCATCACATTGACACTTTTCGTGGTTCAAGTTTTTCTTACAACCTGAACAAATTCCTTGGCAGTTATCAGAGCAGATAAAAGAGTATGGCATATCAAGAAGAAGTTGATCTTCAAAAACTTTATCTAGATAAATGCTATCTCCTTCATAAAAAATAATTTCATCATCAGACATTTTCACTTCTTGATCACCAAGGTCCTGAGACATCTGATTAGGTACAAGGCGAACTTGAACTGAGTCTGAGAATTTTAAAACTGTTTTCTCTAAACACAGATCACAAGCTTTTTCTATCCGACAAGAATAATTTCCTTTTACAGAAACTTGGTCATCAAAAAGAGATACTTTTGCATTACACTCAATTCCATCGCCTAAAATAGAAGATTCATCCTCAGCTCTTTGGCAACTTTCTTTCGGTATTGTGAATGTAAGGTTCTTGCTTTCTTTTTTTAGTTCGTAAAGATTAATAATCATTTTTTACAAAGCGAAGACAGTATTTTTTCAAAACGGCTCTGTCAATTGAATATTCGATAGTTTGCTATAATTAATAAAGACGTTTTCTTTTATTTGATGGAAGAATGCCTAAAGCTTCACGATATTTAGCAACAGTTCTTCTTGCAACCTTAATTGATGCCTTTTCATGAAGTTCTTTTGCAATCTGAATATCTGTCAGTGGTTTTTTCAAATCTTCATTTGCAATCAACTTCCGAATATGGTCTTTAATTTTCTTTGATGAAATAATATCACCATCACTTTGAGCAATTCCACTTGTAAAAAAGTATTTTAACTCAAAGATTCCTTGCGGAGTATGAACATATTTGTTGGTTGTGATTCGACTAACTGTTGATTCGTGAACATCAATATCTTCTGCCACATCTTTAAGAACAAGTGGCTTTAAATAGTCAATGCCTTTTTCAAAAAATTCATACTGGAATTTTAAAATACTTTTGGCTACACGATAAATTGTTTTTTGTCGCTGCTCAATACTTTTCATTAACCATTCACCACCTCGAATTTTTTCAACGAGGTATTGATTAGTCAAATCTTCTTCTTCTGTCTTTTCTTTTTTTGGAGTATTTTCTTTAACATCCTGAGTCTTTGTAATTTCAAGGTAATCAGGATTAATTCGAAGAGCTGGTAAATTGTCTTGGTTTAAACTAACAATATATTCAACACCCCTTTTGTAAATATAAACATCAGGAATTACATATTGAGTAACTTCCTTAGCAAATGGACGACCTGGTTTTGGCTCTAAGATTGTGATGATTTCATAAGCCTCAACAACGTCTTCAATTTTTGCTTTTTGGTGGCGAGCAATTCTTTTTAAATCTCGTTGCTCTAGAAGTTTCATATCTTGTTGAATAATAGAGTAAGCTAAAGAGCCTTTTAAACCCATCATTTCAAGCTGAATCTCTAAACATTCTTGTAAGTTTCTACTTCCTACACCATTTGGATCTAAACGCTGAATTTTATGCAGAACTAACTCAGCAACATAACATTGTTCATCTGTAATTTCAGATAAATCAACTTCTTCAATTTGATTTTCTTCTTCTTCTAAAAAAGCTGCTTTTTTCTTCTTTTTCTTTTCTTTAGTTTGAACTAACTTGTGGCTATGGTGAGACTCATAAAGAGTTGCATCGAGGTCATCAATAATACCCCATTCATTAGAATCTAGGCCTGTTTGAATTAAGTCTCGAAGTGTTCTTGTACCAGCAATAATTTCTTTTAATGAAGTTGAAAGATAACCATCTTCATCAGTATTACCAATGAGAAATCTTGCAATTTGTTGCTCAAGATCACTAAAATCAGACATATCGAGCTGCCATAATAAGTGATCCATTAAGCTATTTCCTTTAGAAATTGTAGATTCTAAAGGGTTGCTATCATTGCTATAATCACTACTACTTGTATGCCTTGTTTCTTGAATAACACCTGCACCAGATTCTACATAGTTCTGCCATTCATCATCATAAGTGACTTGTGACTGTTCTTCAATAAAATCAGTAGGCTCTTCACGTTTCTCTTGATCTTCTTTCTCTTCTTTTTCTACCTCTACAGGTGTAATCTCAAGAGCTGGATTTTCGATTAGGGATTGATCAATTAGTTCTTCCAACTCTTGTCTAGATAGTTGGAGTAATTTAATTGCTTGTTGCAACTGAGGGGTCATAATGAGCTGTTGGCTCATTTTCATTTGTAACCCCATATGCATTGAGACCATAATTCTCCCCAGCAAAAACGTGAAAATTTTCAGAAATTACAAGAATACTTGATAAATGCTAATTAATTCTAATGGCGTTTTTATATAACAAAAAAAAATGCTTTGTCAAAAAGTATGCCTAAATTAACCTTGTTTTTATTTTTATGCTTGTTCTTAAAAGGAAGCAAGTAAAATATAGGATATCCTTAAAAAGAATGTAGTTCCCTATTGTAAGTCATTTTTTTGAATAGAAAGTGAGTAAAAATACTTAGGAACAGCTGAAAAATAACTTATACAACTTTATTTTTCCAAGCATTTAGTTTCATCATCAGCTAGATGAGATTTGTATAAGTTATTCTTTTTTTGATCCTTAGTTAATAGGGATTTCCACTTTAATTGGAGTTTTTTTCCCTCCACGGACTACACCTTTTGACACAACCATATGCATTTCAATTTTTTCTGCTGTAATTTTTGCTTGGTTTTCTTCTAAAACTTCAGCCTTTCCAATTAATGTGATGGTTTGTTTTTTATAGAGAAAATTAGCTTTTTGTGATTTTGAAATTCGATTTTTTTGTTTCATTCGAAAATTGCCTAATGCAAAAATTCGATGAACTTGATTATCATTTCCAAAATAAACATCAATTTGGCGGGCAGAAAATTGAGTTTGGTCTCGTGGATCTGAAACCTGACCTTGAATTAACCGAATTGTATTTCGACTAAGGTTAAGTTGAATACTTTTCGCTTCTCCAGAAATAAGGCGTGCATCAAGCAAGTTTTTAGGATTTCGATGCAAAAATACGAATCGAATTTTTTTGCCTTTTTTGGATAGGATTCGTCCTTTTTTTGTCTTGAGATTATAGTAAACTTTTTCACCTTCAAAAGTGTATTGAAGAGAGTTTAGTTTTATATTTTTTTCAAGAACAACTTTTCCTGTATTTCGATTTAAAAAGATATATTGAGTTGTTAATTTTCTTCCTTGGTCTTTGAGATAAACATTTTTTTTTGCTTCTGCTTCTATAATTTTTTTTGTTTTTAAATTTTGAACAATTCGCAAATATTCAGCTTTTAAAATAGAACCTGAAATCTTTTTACGAACAATTACATTTCCTTTGAATATAGCAATACCACGATTTTTTTTATCAAAATGAACGGATTTTCCAGTAATCACGACCTTATCTTTATTTCCTTGAGCAATCGCAAAACTTGGAATAGCCCAAAATAAAAGCATAAATAGGCTAATATAGGCTAAGAAGCTACTTCTCAAAACAATTGGAATCATAAATTGGCTTCAATAACAGGTTGAAAAATCTGTAGTTGGTTTTTGTCTATTCTATATCGAAAGGACTTTCCTGTAACATGACGTTCAAATTGTTGTAGATGAACTTTAGATCGATTATAAATAAGGTTTTTCTTTTGATTAATAAAGACTTCATTTGTTGTTAAAATGGAACCGTCAGCTCCCCATAAACGAACTTTCCCTTCAAGTCGTAATGTCTCACTATTACGAGCAATGTAACCTTTATCCGCTTGAATTCTTAACCAATTTGAAGGCTGTTTTTTAAATAAAACTTTTCCATTAACAATCTTTAAATCAACAATTCCTGACTTTTGAAATACTTCAGCATATTGAGCATTTATAACCCATTTGAGAAAATCCTTTTGGTAGTTATAAAAGTCTATTTTTTTTAATACCAAAGGAATTTCTTGTGGTCTTTTGGGTGTTTTATCATCTTGGTTTTGAACATCAATAAGAAGATAGCCTGCAAATGCAACCAAAGTAACAGTAAGTACCCAAATGAAATATTTCATAATTCTTTATCATTTTCTGATTCTGGCCGATGTTTCCATCGTCGATGAAACCATGCCCATTGCTCTGGTGTTTCTCGAATAAAGTTTTCAGATGCAATGCTTAATTGTTCTGTAAGTCGAATTTCATTTTCTTCCCCTTTTTCAAAAGGAGGTAATGCAATTTCTTTGAAATGAACAGTATGAGTTCCATCAGAATTTCGTCGATCAAATGCACTAATAATTGGAATTCCAAAACGAATTGCAAAGCTTGCACCTGATTTTGCTGTTCTTGCCTTTCTTCCAAAAAAATCAACAAAATATCCTTGTGCATCAATATCTTGATCTAATGCAAGTAAAAGAACTTGATTGCTCTTAAAACACTTTAACATTTTTCGGCTAGTGCTTTTATCACCTCGTCGAATTACTTCTAAGTGAGTTGAAGAACGGATTTTTTCTAAAATATCATTGAGTGGTTTTGCATCAATCCCACGAACAACAGTAACACCATGAATATCTAGTTTTTCAAATACAATGGTCATTAATTCCCAATTTCCAAAATGACCTGTCACAAAAATAGCACCTTTTCCATTGGCCAAATTTTTGTGAACCATCTCATCACCTTCAAAGTGAATAAATTGGTCTTGTTGTTTTCGGAGTTTCTGAATGACAGATGTTTCCATTAAGGTTTGTCCTAAATGTTGAAAACACTGCCTGATAATCTGTTCTTTTTCCTCTTGTTTTTTTTCTGGAAGAGCAAAATCAAGTTGATATTGAGCAATACCTCGATCTTTTTTTGCAAAGTAGTAGGCAAGTCGACCTAAAGTTCTTCCAAACCATTGATTCATCCGAATTGTGAAAAGTGATGAAGTAATGAGGAATATTTTGATGAGGATATATTCAAAAAAATGTCGAATTGGTTTTAATCGAGCAGATTTATTTTTTTTGAATTTATAATAATTTTGATCTTTGTTTTCCATATAACTAACTATTGATTTTTGGGTAACCAAGTTTGTGCGTATTTAATGTAACGTAAAGGTGTATCAAGAATCATATCTAGTTCAGAGTCTTTTAATTTCCGAACTACTTTTCCTGGTCTTCCCATAACAATTGTATTTGGTTCTTCAAATCTTGAGCCTTCGGTAATCATTGTTCCAGCAGCCACAAGTACTCTTGAACCAATAAATGCACCATTCATTACAATACAACCCATTCCAATAAAGCTTTGGTCTGCTAATTCACAGCCATGCAAGATACATGAATGCCCTATAGAAACTTCATTGCCAATAATTACATCATGCTTTTGATATTGTCCGTGAATGACCGTGTTATCTTGGATATTTGTACGCTCACCTATTATGATAGGAGCAACATCACCTCGAATTGTGACATTATGCCAAACAGAACTTTGATCTCCAATTGTAATTTGCCCTGTGAGAACAGCATTTTGTCCAAATCGAACATCATTTCCAAGTTGAATCTCTTCTTTAAACTCCATTTGTAACCTCAATATATCCTCTAGCGATTGACCACAACCCAACAAGGATTACAAAGGCACCAAAAACCTTTTTGAGTTTTGATCCATCTAGTTTATCCGCAAGAATTGCTCCAAACTTTGTTGCAAAAAAGGCGGTTGGAGTAATGCTTAAAAATACAGGAATATAAACATATGCCCATACTCCTTTTGGTAGCTGTAAGTTTCCCCATCCTTGAAAAATATAGGAACTAAGGCTGATAGATGCACTAACAATGATCAGTCCACTTGAAGTCCCAATTGCTTTGGTTAAGGGAAAACGAGCAACCCAGTGTAGTAAGGGAACGGTAATGAGTCCACCACCAACCCCAAAAAATGATGAAATCCCGCCAGAAACAAAACCAATTATGAAAAATAGCTGAGGAGATTCAGAAATTTGATTTGATTCGTCGTTTTCACCTTTTTTCTGGAAAATTAAGCGTAACCCTATAAAAAGTTGGAGAGTACCTAGAATTAATTTAAAACTATCACTTTTAATTTGAACTAATAAAAATGATGTTAGTAAGGCACCAATAATACCACCGACTGCTAAAAAAGGCATTGATTCGACAATGATATGGTCTTTTTTCCAATGAGAGTAAGCACCATTTAACATCGAACAAACAATAATTAACAGAGAGGTTGTAACTGAAATAATGTGTGTTGATTGAGTCGGAATTATTTTCTCAAGATAAAATAAAATTACAGGAACATAAATAATACCACCACCAATGCCCATTAATCCTGCAAGGGTTCCTGAAAGAAGACCAACAATACAAAAAATTAAAATTGTATTTATCTCCACGTATGATCCTTTGGAAAAGTTATTACTTTTACTGGATTATCCTTTGCTAAAATAATTCGAATTTCATCACCAATATGAGTTGTAATTACATCAGGTCGAGAGTCAAAAGATACAATATAACCATCCCGATTAGGGCAAACTACAAGCTCATGATTACTAGTAACTACACCTGAAGAATAGTTCAATGCACGCTTAATATTTGGAATTAAAACCCGAAAACCAAATCCATCAAGTTCGTTACTAAAAGGACTTCCACCAGCATTATAATACCACGCATGACTTCCCATTCCAGTACAAGTAATTAGTCCAGAACAGAGAAAATTTTCTTCTTCTCCATCAACACTAAGACTTAAATCACAAGTTTCATAAGAGATAGGATTTCCAATAAAAACATCATTAACAGCGAGCCGATCAACAAGTTCACCATTGAT
>JBNMNM010000107.1:0-8523 GCA_051275585.1 bacterium
CGCTTTTACCTGGGATGTTAGCAAAAGCAAAAGTGAAAACAACATCCTTAAAAAATCAGGTTATTATTCCAAGACATACTATTTTAGAAAAAGAAAAAGGACGTGTTGTTTTTGTAATTACAAAAAATAATATTGCAACGGAACGAAACGTAATTTTAGGACAAGTTTATAAAAAAAATGCTCAAATTTTGAGCGGATTACAGTTTGGCGATCAATTAATTATTGCGGGTCACCAACGATTAGTTCCAAATGAAACAGTAAATATTATACAATAATTTACCTATAACTTTCCCTAATTTTGGTAGTTTGCGATGACTTTTACACCCAGTAAAATTGCAATCCAGCGTCCTGCATCAATTTTTATTTTGATGGTTCTCATTTTTTTTATGGGAGTTAATGCTTATAAAAGTTTGCCTAGAGAAGATGCTCCAGACATTCAAATTCCTCTTCTAATTATTACAGTTCCTTATCCAGGTGCATCTCCTGCTGATGTAGAAGCTCTTGTAATTAATAAATTAGAAAAAGAATTACAAAATCTTGAATATTTAAAAGAGATGAAGTCGACCTCTACAGAGGGTGCGGCTATTATTACTCTTGAGTTTTCTCTCGACTTTAAAGTTTCAGCCGCATTAACAAAAGTACGAGAAGCAATTGATCGAGTTAAACCTGATCTTCCAGCAGAAACAGAAGACCCTATTATTACTGAAATTAACCTTTCAGAAGAACCCATCATGATTGTGAATATTGCAGGAAAGATGGGTCTGCACACATTGAAAAAGATTGCTGAAGATATCAAAGATGAAATCAAAGGAATTCAAGGAGTCTTAGATGTTAAACGAGCAGGTGGTTTAGAAAAAGAAGTTCAAGTTTTTATTAATCCTAATAAACTGCGACATTACAATCTAGATTTAAACCAAGTTGCACTTGCAATTACCCAAGAGAACACAAGTGTTCCTGGTGGAAAAATGAAAATGGGACCTATGAATTATCTAATTCGGGTTCCTAGTGAAATTGTAACTCCTAGTGAACTTGAAAATATTCCAATTAAATCACTAAATAAAGTTCCTATTTATATTCGTGATATTGCAAAAGTTCAGTTTGGATTTAAAGAGTTAGAAAGTCGTTCCCGATTGAATGGAATTGAATCTGTTTCTTTAAGTATTTCAAAAAGAAGTGGAGAAAATTTAATTGAAATTTCGAAAAAAATTAAAGCGATTGTTGCAAAAGAAGAAAAACGTTTTGGAAAGAAACTTAAATTCACAATTCTTTCTGATAAATCAAAAAAAGTAAATCAGATGGTTAGTGACTTAGAGAATAATATTTTCTCAGGTCTAACCTTTGTTTTTATTGTTTTACTAATTACAATGGGGCCTCGATCTGCATTTTTTGTAGGGGCAGCAATTCCATTTTCAATGCTAATTAGTTTTATTGTTATTCAATGGCTGAGTATTACATTAAATGTTGTTGTACTCTTTAGTTTAATTCTTGCTCTTGGAATGCTTGTTGATAATGCAATTGTTGTTGTGGAAAATATTTATCGACATATGGAGTCAGGGAAATCAAGGGTTGAGGCTTCTTTGGTTGGAGTTGGAGAAGTTGCAATTCCAATTATTAGTTCAACAATAACAACATTAGCAGCATTCTTACCTCTGATTTTCATGCCTGGAATCATGGGTGAGTTTATGTCTTACCTTCCTAAAACCTTAATTATTACTCTTACTGCATCTCTTTTTGTTGGGTTAATTATTAATCCTGTGCTTTGTGCTACTTTAATGCCTCAGCCAAAAGAGAAAAAAGCTCTTAATGAGTTTGAACTTGCTAAGAAATCAAAATGGGCAAGAGGATATCGAAAAGTATTAGAATTTGCTCTAAAATATAGTAAATCAACAATGATTATTGTTATTTTAGTTTGGGTCTTTGTTATTTTTAGTTATTTTAAATTTGTATTTCCAAAACAAGGTGTTGAGTTTTTTCCCACTACACAACCACAAGAAGCTGTTGTTCATATCAAAGCTCCTTTAGGAACAACTCTTGAAAAATCAGATGCCATTGTAAAAGAGTTAGAAAAAGCATTAAAACCTTTTCAAAAATACACAGATGCTATTGTTGGAAATGTAGGACAAGGTCGTGGATCACAACAATCTGTTTCATCAATTAGTCATATTGTAATTGCTTTTCCAGACTGGCAAGAGTGGAAAGGGTTAAAACCATCTGAGGTTGTAGCTAAAGCTAGAAAACGAATTAAGCATATTGTAGGTGCTGAAATTAGTGTAAAAAAAGCTCAAATGGGACCACCTAGAAAAGCTCCTGTAAGAATTGAAATTAGTGGAAATGATTTCAATATTATGAAAGATATCTCCATAAAAATTCAACAAAAGATAAAAAATACAAAAGGGATTGTAAACTTAAAGGATGACTTCGATAAAAGTCGTGCTGAAATTCGAGTTGTACTTGATCGGGAAAAGATCTCACAACTAGGTTTGCGGGCAAGTCAAATTGGTGGACTTATCCGAACGGCATTTAATGGAAAAAAGGTATCTACCTATCGAGAAGGAAAAGAAGAATATGATATTATAGTTCGACTTGATCAGAAGTTTAGAACTTCATCTACAAGTTTAGAATCTTTTCATATTAAAACAGCTTCTGGAAGACAGGTTCCCATTAGCGAACTAGCAAGAGTAATTCCTGCTCCTTCATTTGGCTCTATTCGTCATGTAGGATCAAAACGAGTAATTACTATTAGTGCTGATTCTGAAGGAGTTCCTGGCCCTGTACTTTTAAAAGCAGTACAGAAAAAATTAAAAGGTATGAAGACTCCAAGTGGGTACTTCATTAAGTATACAGGATCAAATAAAGCAGAAAAAGAATCTCAGGATTTTTTAGCACAAAGTTTTTTAGTTGCCTTATTCTTAATTTTTCTTGTGCTTGTGACTCAATTTAATTCAATTGTACTTCCTTTTATTATCTTAACATCAGTGGTTCTTTCATTGATGGGGGTTTTCTTAGGAATGATTATTCATGCAAGACCAATTAGTATTATGATGGGCGGAATTGGTACCATCTCCCTTGCTGGGGTTGTAGTGAATAATTCAATTGTACTCATTGATTATATTAACCAATTACGAGAACGAGGAGAAAGTGCATACCAAGCAATTCTGATTGCTGGAATGGTTAGATTACGTCCTGTTCTTTTAACAGCAGTTACAACAATTTTAGGACTTATTCCTATTACATTAGGAATGGATATCAACTTTTATCGTTGGCCGAATGTTGTTGTTTTTGGTTCTGAAGGTGGTACATTTTGGGTACCAATGGCCTATGCCGTTATTTATGGACTAGGCGTAGCCACTGTTCTGACATTAATTGTTGTTCCTGTTCTTTACCTTCAAGTTGAAAGCATAAAGAAAACAGTTCCTTTATGGTTTAACAAGGCATTACAATATGCTTATTCTTTACAAAAAAAAGGCAATCTTCCAGCATCCATTCATTTTAGGCGTCAAACAACACAGAATGGACAAAGGATTGATAAAATAGCTATTAATGAGCTAGAGGAGTTACCTCCTACTGATGATAGTAAAATTAATCCGCCCTCTGTAAAAGAACCAACTATAGAGAAGGCTGACACATAACTGATCAAACTTGAGTATAAGCATGAAAAATACATGGGACAATTTTTTCTATCGAAATAAAGAATGGTTCATGCTCCTTATACTCATCTTAATTGTAGTACTAATAGCTTTTCTTCCAAAAGAAAAAAGTATTAGTACAATTAAAGCTACAACATGGCAGGAATTAAAAATCCTTTCAAAAACAAAACTGTTTTTTAAGGAAATTGAAGAATTTGCTAAACATGAGAAGAAAATTTTGGAAGAATCCTTGAAATCAGAAAAACGATTTCAAGAGATTTTCCCAGAGTGCTCAAAAGAAAGTAATTTGTGGAAGTGTATGCTTGAATCGCTTAAAAAACAAAAGCAGAATAAAGAAACTCATTATCTCTAAAAATGATTTTTCATTTCTCTAATTATTTTGAAAACCTGTGCTGAACTTAATGTTCCTTTTTGTTTTTGGCCTGCCGTTTCGATAACGCCACCTTGATCACATCGCAGAAATGGGTTTGAACTCAACTCGATGCTCATTATTGATGGGGTTGTGAACTTTCCTTGAGTCCTGAGTTCTTTTACCTCTTCTAGTCGATCAAGAAGTTTTTTATTCTTTGGCTCAATTACTTTTGCAAATTGAAGATTACTTTCAGTGTATTCGTGACCAAAATAAACTTTGGTATCAAGCTTTGTCTTCTCCACCATTTTTTGCATTGAGTTGTGCATCATTTCAGGAGTTCCCTCAAATAAGCGTCCACATCCTCCACTAAATAAAGTATCTCCCGTAAAAATAGAGTTTTCAAAAAGATAACTAATCGCATCTAATGTATGTCCTGGATTATGAATTACTTCTCCTTCTAGATCTCCAATTGTAACAAAATCACCTTCATTTAAAAATTGATTTTGTTGAGGAATTTGATCTCGACTCTCTTTAAATCCATATACTTTTAGTGATGAAATTTCTTCTGCTAACTCTACGTTTGCTCCAACATGATCCCAATGATGGTGAGTATTTAGAATAGCTACTAAGTTAACTCCCTGTTTTTTGACCTCATTCATTACAGGTGCTAATTCTCCAGGATCAACTATTGCCGCTTCTTTAGTCTGTTCACAAATAATTAAATAGGAATAATTATCAGAAAAACATGGAATGGAAACTACCTTCATTTTATCCTTCCTTACTGTTATTTGGTTCTTGTAAAAGAATAAACTTTTTTACCTGTTGCACTATAAAAATCAGCGTCAACCCGCTTTTTTGTTACAGTAAATCGAACAAACCCAGTTTTACGATAGGTAAAGTTACTCTTTGCCTTTGATTTTTTCAGATTACTTAGTTTTACATTACGATAACTTTTCCCACCTGCACCACTTACAATATATTGAGTGTTGTGTCCCTTTTTTGTAAGATGCTCAAGTTGATGATCATGCCCTGAAATATAGAAATCTACTTTCTTTTGAAGAGAACTCCATATCCAACGACTTGTGAAATCGATATCACCATGAGTTCCAGTAGAATAAATAGGATGATGAGTATAAACAAAAGTCCAGTTTGCTGGTTTTTTATTTTTCTCAAGTTGTTTATCTAAGTAACGCCAACCTAAAAGAGAACATTCTGTATTAGGAGCAATAAATCGTGTTCCTGCAACTTCAAATTGATAATTGAAGTTTGGCATTTTCCAACGAGAGTTCTTTAAACTATACATCACCTGTGATAATGCGTTACTTCCTCGTCTTACATCATGATTTCCAAGAACTGTATAAAATGGTTTTAGAGGTGCATACATTTTTTCGAAAGAGTACTCAAATCGAGGATCATTTACAGAAACAACTCCACTTGGATAAAAATTATCTCCAACAATAATAAAAAAATCACACCCTTTTTCTGCACAAACCTTTTTCATACCATTTGCAACTTCTCGTTGATAACGACTTCCTGTTCCTGTATCTCCTAAAACTACAAATTGAATCACATCTTTATTTTTCAGTTTTGGCTCAATTTTTATAATATCTGATTTTAAGTTAATACACCCCTTTCTTTGTAAAACATTATTAAAACGATAACCACCCCATGCTCCAAGACTAAAAAGTCCTGTAAAAATTAAAACAAAGAAAATCCATTTTCGAAACAACATATTTATGTTCACTATTAAAGATCCACCAATAAACTTATAGTCATTATAAGTTTTAACCTGCATACAAAATATATCTTAACCTTTGTGCAAAATTTGCTTATTCTTACTATTTCGTCATTTTCAGTCAAACCGAAAATTATAAAATTATGGAATCGAAACAGGCTTCTAACCAAAAACAACCTTTTTCTTGGAAAGGTTTAAAAAAAAATATCATTATTTTTCTATTTTCTAGAATATTATTTTTTATTTTCCGACTTTTTAGCTTTACCTATCGCTATCAATGGATTGGAGATGAAAATAAAATGAAGGCCAAAAAACAACATCGAAGAGGAGCATTTATTGTTGCTGGGTGGCATGAAAACTCATGGTCCTTAATTACGTCTCATATTGGAGAACCAATTGCTCCCCTAATTAGTTCTTCTAAAGATGGAGAAGTTGCAACTTATGTAGCTAAAAAAGTAGGTTTTATTCCAATTCGAGGCAGTTCGACAAGAGGAGGGAAAGGAGCAAGAGAGGAGTTGCTTGATCACTTATCTCGTGGTTATTACTCTTCAATTGTGATTGATGGGCCACAAGGACCCCGTAGACAACCAAAAGCAGGAGTTATTGATATTGCTAAGAAATCAGGTGCATCAATTCTTCCAATAACAGCAATGAGTACAAGGCAATGGGTGCTTCGAAAAGCATGGGATCAAACTAGAATTCCAAAACCATTTAGTAAAATTATTATTATTGTTGGAGAACCAATCCAAGTTCCAAATGATGTAGAAGGAGAAGAATTTGAAAAGTACTTAACTCTTCTACAAAAGAAATTAAATGAGCAGGAAGAACAAATTCAAACATTACTTATTTAAGAACATCATAAAGAATACTTATTGTTTTTTCATGCTCTTTTGTGAAAGATGCATCTTCTAAATCATCTAGAATTTCATGATAATGGCTGTCATACCCATCAATGAGTATTTTCATTTTTCGAATTTGTCGTGAAATTTTTCCTGTAAAAAAATGAGGAATTGTACTTAACTCTTGGAACTCTTTGATAATAATTTTTGTCAAATGTTTTGGTAAAGTTAAGACATCTTTATTTTCTATATGTTGAATTTTTTCTTCTGACTCATCTTGTCGTAAATATTTTAATAAAATAGGAAGTAGCAACCTTATATCAATTGGCTTTAATAGGTATTCACTCACACCTGCTTGAAAAGCTCTTGTCTGTTGTTCTTCAAAAGCATCAGCAGAAAAAGCAACAATTGGAATTTTTCGAAATGCCACATTTTCTCGAATTAACTTTGTAATTTCAATCCCATCCATATCAGGAAGATGCATATCCATAAGAATTAATTCAGGTGTATTCTCAAAAACTTTTCTAATCGCAGTCATTCCATTTTCTGCATATTGTAGCATTAAACCTAGATTTTTGAATAAAACATTCATCAGTTTTCTTGTTATCAAATTATCTTCAACAAGCAAAATACGACTATCTTTTGCAAAATTTGCAATATCTGTATCCACTTCTTCTTCAAGATTTTCATATTCCAATTCTTTATTAAATGGAATTGAAATTGTAGTGATCATTCCACCATCCTTTTCTTCATTTTTTTCAAATTTAAGATTTCCACCAAGCAATTTTATCATTTTTTGCGTGACGGCCAATTTTAAACCAGCACTACTGCAACGTTTCGATATTCTGGAATCTCCTGTTTCAAGAGAATTCAAAATTCGCCTAATTTGGTTCACAGAAGTTCGAAGACCACTGTTCCTGCATTTAACAATAATATTCTTATCATCACTTCCAAATTCAATAAAAACTTTTTGTCCTTTACGAGTAAAAGTTAAACTACTCGCCATAATATTCATAATAATTTGATTAATTTTCTTTCGATCAGAACAAATTACATTTGGAGTTGAAGGCAGAATAGAAAATTGAAAATCAATATTTTTTTGAACTGCTTGACTTTGGTTAACTTGAAATAAGCTTTTTACTAAAACATTAAAATTCAAATTTTCTTCAATAATCATACTCTTTCCAGTTTCAAGACTAGATAACTCTAAAATATTATTAATTAGCTCTAATAAATGTTCTCCACTTGCTTGAATATTTGATAAATAAGTATGAAAATGATCTGGTACAGATACTTTGCGAACTTCTCTTTGAAGAACTTGGCTAAAGCCAAGAACAGAATTAAGTGGAGTTCTAATTTCACGACTAATATTAGTCAAAAACTGACTTTTTGCATTGCTTGCTTCTTCTGCTTTATCTCTTTCAATGGTTAGTTGTTTTTCAATATCTCTTTGTTCTGCAATATTAGCAATAATAGCAAAAGTTCCTACTTTGACTCCTTGATGATCAAAAATAGGTGTTGCATATACCAAACAGTTCAATAAGGTTTTATCTTTTCTTAAAAAAGCCACCTCATAAGAACTAGGTTTTCCTTGGTACCTTTTTTGGATTTCATCTCTTGCGATTTGAGCATTTTCTTCATCCAAAAAATCAAAAATCTTTGCACCTAAAGCTTCCTCTCTACGCCTTCCTAAAATTTTGGCCATCGCATGATTGAGGTCTATCGTAATTGAATTATTATTTGTTTTAATAAAACCAACTTCCATTAAATTGATAGAATCAATAACTTGCTTATCCTTTTTTTGCATTATGGATATTTTCTTTTGAAGCCTTCTTTGTTCATTTTTGAAACTTTCATTTTCACCCTCTAAAATAATTATTTTTTTATTCAAGCGGCCAGAAAATTGAATAAGTTGGTTAAGGGCTCCTTCTAACTCTTCAATAAAAAAGC
>JBNMNM010000108.1:0-8480 GCA_051275585.1 bacterium
CTTTACTCCCTTCTTCAAGTTGTTCAAAAATTACTTCTAAAAACCACCAACGGACAGATAAAAAAAGAGGTTGTCCCTCTGCAACAATGCGAATTGGCAGGGCAACCACAATCAACAAAAATAGAAGAAAACCTCCAAAATAATAGATCATTGAGACTTTTTATTTTGTTGTAGTTGATGTTGAGGTTGGATCGACAGGAGAAGTTTTATCCTTTTCATTTTCGCCAAAATTTTTCTTTACAATCGTACTTACTTTTTCAAGTAAACCTGGAACTTTGTCTAATACATTTTCAATAGTTCCACTACTTAAGCTTTCAATGGTTACATTTCCATCTTTAATCACAATAAAAGCTACAGGGCTAAGAAGTACGCCACCACCGCCACCACTAGCACCTCTTTTTTTGAGTAGTTCTCCATTTCCAAAACCAAAACCCACTTTTACTGAATTTACTGGGATTAAGGTAATATCACCAACTTCGTATGCTTTTCCAAAAACAGTTTCTGATTTAACAAAATCTTTTAACTGAGGAAGAAAACTATTCAAAATAGAACTATGTTTTCCGTTCTCTTGAGTCTCATCTGACATAATATCTACCTAATCAATGTGATTCTTTAGCTGATTCCAAGAACTTTAAGGATTTTTGAGAAGTAAGGTAAGATTGCCCCACCACCAATAATTGTTCCAACAGTACTTCCTAAATTTGAAAATACAACAACAAGCAAAATACGAGTAACCTCATTTCGCCAGAATCCACGAAATGTTGTAACATCAGTTGATAAACTTTCGAAGTCTGCAACTGTTGGTTTTCGAACCCATGCTTCTGTAATTCCTGAGACCCATCCTGCGGCAATCATGGGATTAAGCGATGTAAATGGTGCAGCTATAAATGCACTTAGAATCGTAAGAATATGACCCCTAGCTAGTGCTGCTCCAACTGCTGAAAGAATGGCATTGGCTAAAAACCAACGTTTGATCATTTCAGTACCACTTTCAAAATCAATAAAGAAAAATCCTGAAGCAATCAGACCAACAATGAATAATGGAATAGCCCATTTTAAAAAAGCTCCTAAGGGTGACTTAGGAGGAATTTCTTCAATCTTGCTTAAATCTGCGGGTTTATCAATCAGCTTTAGAATTCCAGGAACATGCCCTGCACCAACAACGGCAACAATAGTCTCACCTGGAGATTCAGCAATTTTCGTAGCAAGATATTGGTCACGCTCATCAATTAAAACTTCTTTAATTGTTGGCATTTCTTTTGATAATTCCTCAATTAATTGAGTGAGCATGTCTTCTTCCTTCATTTTCTCAATGTCTTCTTTTGAGATTTCAGGATTATCAACTGTTCCAACAACCAACTGGCTCATTAACTTAACTTTTTGCCATAACGAGAGTTTCCGCCATGCTCTTTTTAATGTGATTGAGACTTCTCGATCCACTAATGAAATTTCTGAATTTATTTCTTCAGCAATTTCAATAGCCTTAATCATTTCAGCACCAGGACGAACTCCCATTTGGTCGCCCATCTTTTTTTGGAAAGAGGATAAAATTAAATTAGCCATTAAAAGAGGAGCTTTTCCCTCTTTAATAACCTTAACAATATCCATATTCTTCCAACGATCTTCTTGTGAAAGTGACTCATATCGAGTGGCACAAAGTTCAATTGCAACTGTGTCAGGTTGAACCTCACGAATTGTTTCTGCTACTTCATCAGCACTTGCTTGTGAAATATGAGCAGTTCCAATAAGAATGATCCTTTTCCCATTTAATGAGATTTCATGTTTCATGAGCAGATTCTTGAGTCAATACATTGAATTGAAGGAGGAGAAGTTCGAATTTGAACTTTAGCTCCAATAGGTAATGTTCGATTTAATTCTCCATGACCTGATGGAAAGTTTGCAATTACAGGAATTCCTAAGTCACGAAGGTAGTAGTCAAAAATAGGAAGCAATTCATCATCAGGAATTTTTTTTCCACGATTCAAAAAGTGTCCTAAAACAATTCCCTTTACCTTTTGCAATGCTCCACAAAAAGATAGTTGGGTAAATAATCGTTCAATTTGATAGGGATACTCTCCAATTTCTTCTAAAAATAAAATTTTATCAGTATAATCTAATTCCCACGGTGTTCCAATATTACTAACAATTGTTGCAAGATTTCCACCTGCAAGTTTTCCTTGTTCTTGCCCTTGAAATAGAACTTGATATTGGTCTTGATAATCTTCAGCTAAGTCTTTTTGGAATAAAGGTGTTTGTGTAAGTCCTGCCTGCCAAATTGTTCTTTCTTCAGGAGTTGTATTTGTTAATGTTGTAAGAACATGAGTGTGAAATGTAATCCAGTCTTTTTGATCTGCGAAATAATTTAAAAGAGTGCTTATATCACTAAAACCTAAAATTGGTTTAAAAGGTAATGATGAGCAATCAAACTGATCTAAAAAGGGCAACATTTGTACTGATCCACTACCACCTCGAATTCCCATAATAGCGTCAATATTGGGATCAGATAGCATTTCACAAAATATCTTTGCTCTTAACTCAGCACTTCCTGCAAAAAAACGAGTTTGCTGAAAACATCGTTCATCAACTTTAGTTTGAAACCCTAATTCTTCTAAATACTTAGCTCCATTGAGTACTTGCTCATGAGTAACAATTCCAGAAGGAGCAATCAAACCAATTGTACTTTCTTGTGCTAAAAAAAAATTTCTTCTTGATAACAAAAATTTCCTGCTTTGACTATCTTAACAGTTGCTGAAAACGATAAAAAAAGGATTGCATTAATTCG
The DNA here is from genome assembly GCA_051275585.1 of bacterium. GTDB lineage: Bacteria > SAR324 > SAR324 > XYD2-FULL-50-16 > JBNMNM01 > JBNMNM01. The sequence goes on from JBNMNM010000108.1 coordinate 2,783, forward strand.
CCTATTCGTTACCCTCATGTCAAACAACAAATATCCTTTTCTTGAATGTCCTAAAATACTAATTTTCAGATCCTACCTTTACTATACTCTCATTAATATAAAATCTTGATGGATAAGATGAATCCCATTCTCAAAAGATCAATTATTACGGGAATTGTCTTTGTTGTTCTTGCCTTAGTTGCATGGAGAACTCGATCCCTGTTGTCCAAACCAAATAAAATTACTCAGCACAAAACCGCAAAAGTTAAGCAAAAAACGAAATCAAAAAAAAATCATAAAAAGAAGACCAAAAAATTTATTACAAAAAAAGTAGTCGCTATACAAGTTGTACAACCTATTTATGGTAAAGTTCGAAGCTATCTTGAGCAAACTTCAACCTTAGAAGTGACACATAAACAAAAAGTTTATTCCCAACAAAGCGGAATTATTACATTCATCTCAATTGATGTTGGAGATTATTTAAGAAGAAAAGGAAGTTTGTTACTCAAACTTGATGCAAGGAATATTCTTTTAAATTTACAAAAAGCACAGGCTGATTTTCAGAAAACAAAAGAGGATTTTCAAAGAGAAAAAAATATTGCTGATTCAAAGTTAGATGCTCAGAATTTGATAAGAGATGCTCGATATGCATATCAACAGAAAAAAATTCTATATGAAAAGAGTTTAGTCAATCAGCAACAAACTACAAAAACATGGAAGCGAACACAAAAAAGTTATCAATCAGAACTAGTTTCAGAAACAGAATATGAAGAAAAAAAGTTTCAAAAACAGAAAATTGATCTTGATACAGAAAAAGCCAAGATAGAGTATTTAAAAGCTAAAAATGAATGGAATCGTGTTTTACAACTTGATCAAAAAAAATTAATTGAGAATACAACTTTATTGCAAACAAGACGAGCTTATGAATTAGCAAAAATTGAATTGGAAAGAGCAAAATTAGCTAATTCTCAAATGAGAATTAAATCTCCAATGCAAGGAGTAGTTATTCTTAAAAATGTGAGTGTAGGTGATTATATCACTCCAAATACACATCTTTTTACAATTGCTAATTTAAAAAAATTAGAAGCAAAAGTCTCTTTACCTGAGAGAGAACTACCTAATTTAAAACTTAGACAAACTGTAAAGATTACCTTAGAAGCAATTCAAATGAAGCCTTTATATGGAAAGGTAACAAAAATTAATCCCATGATTGATTCAAAAAGTGGAACTGTTGAAATAACGATAACTCTTCCTAATATAAATTCGGCCTTGATTAAACCAGGTATGTTTATCAATGCCAAAATTATTACAAATCAAAGAATTCGAGCTATCTTAATTCCAAAACGAACCATTTTATATCAAGGAAAACAAAAGTATATTTTTGTTGTTCAAAATGAAAAAGCAGTAAAAAAAATAATTAAAGTAGGTTATGAGAAAAAAACTCTGATTGAAGTTTTATCAGGGGTCGCAATTACTGATAAAATTGTGACAGAAGGACAATTTCAATTATCAAGTGGAAGCCAAGTAAAAATTTTAAAAAAATAATAATGGAACCAAATATTGATCAATACCCCATTCTCATTTTCGATGGTGTCTGCCACTTATGTAATCGTTCCGTGCAATTTGTTCTAAAAAGAAATTCGCAAAAAAATATTTTTTTTGCGTCATTACAATCAGAAATAGGAAAAAGCCTTTTTGAGCAATACCAAATTGATGCTGAAAAAATTGATAGTTTAGTTGTGATTCACAATAAAAAGGTTTTTATTGAAAGTGATGCGGTTTTTTATTTATGCCAATTTTTAGATTCATTATGGCCATTGTTAAGAATTTTTCGATGGATTCCTAAGTGGGTTAGAAATTCTGTTTATCGATGGGTTGCAACAAATAGGTATCGTTTTTTTGGAAAGGGTGAACAATGTATGTTTCTTAACTCAGATGAAAAGCAACAGTTTTTATAATAATATCTAAATATATAGTGAGGTTTTATGGATTGCCAGTGGGTGGAGCGTCTGAATACAGATTCAAGAAAATATAAATTAATTCATGGGTTGGATGGTCGTGGTATTCCTTTGCAATCTGAATCTATTTTAGAATATGCAAAAAAATTAGCTCAGCAAATCCAGTCTTTAGAATATGATTATATTATTGGATTTGCAGAAGGCGGTTTAATTCCAGCATTTGCATTAGCTCAAATTACAGGAAAACCTTTTTTAGGATCTTATCGAGTTCGTCTTGATATGCCAGATGAAATTCATTTTACAGAACCACATTCAGCAAGACCGTATCATTATGTTTATGGCTTAAAACCTGGAGATCGAGTTCTTCTTGTTGAGGATGAAATTACAACAGGATCAACCTCTCAAAATGCAATTCTTTCATTAGAAAAGAATAATATTTCTGTTGCTGGTTTGATTGCCTACTGTTTTTGCGGAGAGGATTCAGTATTAGATTTTTTTGAAGAGCAAAAAATAGTAGTTAAGTATCTTGAAAAATATTCTATAAAACAAATGGAAGAACCTGTAAGTTAATAGATTTACTTTTTTGGAGTATGATAATGCGTTGCTGTTTTATAGTAATCCTCTTTGTCATATCTTTATTTTTTGGACACACAAGTTTTGCCCAGCAAAATTCGATAAAAATTGCACTAGGAGAGTACCCTCCATATTACTCTAGATCTTTAAAACATTATGGAATTATTAGTCATATTACAACTGAAGCTTTTGGAGCTGTAGGTGTAAAGGTTGTTTATGGTTGGTATCCTTGGAAACGTGCTTATCATTATGTAAAAACAGGACGGTGGAGTGCTTCTTTTGGTGGGGCAATTTCTGCTGAAAGAAAAAAATACTTCTATATTAGCAAACCAATTCGAAAAAACAGCATTGTTTTTTTCCATCGTAAAAAATTTAAATTACAATGGTCTCAACTTTCTGATTTATCAAAAATTCGGATTGGTGGAACCTTAGATTATGCGTATTCAAATCAATTTATTCAGGCAGAAAAATCAGGTTTAATTAGAGTTGAACGAGTACGAACTGATATAATCAACTTCCATAAATTAGCAAAAGGCCGAATCGATATTTTTCCTCTTTCTTTAGATGTTGGATTTTTTCTTCTGCAAAAAAAATTAAAATCCATATCTTCACAAATTACCTACTTTCCAAAACCTCTGCAAAATAATTTTGTCCATTTATTTGTTTCCAAAAAGCATCAACAAGGCTTGAAACTAATAAAAAGATTTAACTCTGGTTTGGACAAAATTAAAAAAAATGGAACCTATCAAAAAATTATTCTGATGTATCATCCATAATAGTAAAACACTAATATTTTTAATAAATCGATTATATAAATATAATTATTGAATTAGTAATCAAGGCTTTCTGTTAGAAACTGTGATTTATGTGTCTTGTGTTTTTTTATAATATGCTTACAAAATAAGATGTTTTTTTTAATAGCCATATTTTTAATTTGGTTTACGACATAAAAAACCTTGGTATTTTGTAAGGTATATAGAACAAGTTATAGCACCATTATCCAATTACATTTCTAAGAGAATATCGTGGAACACTCAATAAAATTAGAAGATGTGAAACAGGCATGGGCAAATAAAGATCCTGATTTAGGAAAACTTATTGTTCAGCTTGCTGACTCGAAGGATCATTATCCTGATAATATTCGAGAGGGAGCATTTACGTTCCAAGAATATTGGCAGACAATTAGAGATTATTATTTTCAATACAAACCAAAAGAAGAACAAAAAAATTATCGTATTGAAAAAATGAAATTGTTAGAATCCCCAGATACAGAAGTTCCTCTTCCTGAACGTCTTCAGCTGTTTCGAATTATCTTAGAACTGTGGGAAACTAATGGTACATTTGAACGAAATTGCCTTTTTGATGTAATTGAAAAATTCCCACTACGTTGGGGATCTTGGAAAGGAATCAAGAAAATCTTTAAAGAGTCTGAAGAGCGAAATGATACAGAAATGTTAGGTGCTATTTCTGCTCGTTTGGATCGTGACTTTGCAGATCCTAGATCTTCAGAAATTAGACCAGAGACTGTTGGTTATTTGGTTCGTCGAGCTTGGAGATATTTACGACGGATGGGGCAGAATATGCCAGCTCTTTATCCTGATACAGCCGCAGATTTTTTACGTTTCTATTCTGATAATACTAGATGGTCAAATACATGGATTTCAAACCATATCTTCTTTCATGATGATAATCGATATGGTTCTAGACGTTTCACTTATTATCAACCTCCAAGTAACTTAATTAAGAAAAGAGCTTTCTCTTCACTTTGGAAACGAACTCCACGACCTCTGTTTTCCTTACTTGAACGAGCAAAGGCTGAAAAAGTTAGAGAATTTGCAATTGAGTCATTAAAAACTGACTTTTTAGTTGAGCTAAGAAAACTTGACACTGATTGGATTATTCGTCTGATTTCTTCAAAAAGTACTATTATTGATGAATTTGTAGTTTGGTTACTCACAAATATTCCTAAATTTGAACAAGGTGAGTTTAAGAATTTAGGTCTTCATGAACCTGTACTTAGTTTATTGCATTCAAAATCATCAAAAGCCGCAGATTATGCTGCTAAGTATGCTCGAACATACGCACGAGACTTACCAATTGAGCAATTAATTTTACTGATTAATAGTGAAAGCAAAGCTCTTCGAGAGTTAGCTCTTGATCTTTTAAAAGAACGAGATCCTCGAAAAGATGTTGGTTTGGATATTTGGAGTAGTTTACTTGGTACTTCATATGGTCATAAAATTGCGGTTGATATTTTATTAAAGCATTTTACTGCTCAAGAACTAACACCTGCTTGGTTTAAAAATCTTTTATTAGGAAAAGAAGAAACTCCTAATGCTGCCTTTAAATTTGCAACAAAACATCTGTTAAAAATTCACTCTGTTAAAAGTTTAACTCCACAGTATTTTTATGACTTGTTTTATCAATCAAGTCTTGATTCTGACATAGCAGACTTTATTTTTAATCAAGCATTCAGCAAAATCCCGATTGAGCAAACTGATGTAGAACTTTTAAAGCATGCTCTTGTTCATGATAATACTGGAAGATATGTTAGAAAATTGATTCAAGAAGACAAACTTAAACTTAGTGTGTTTGGAGTTGGTTTTCTTAAAACATTAGCATTCCAACCAGATCATGAAGGTGATGCTTGGATTCAATCTATTAAGAAAAAAGAGGAAGAACGAGAAAACTCAAATGCTGATTATGCTTTAGATTGGGATTTAACATCAGTTGTTTTAGAATGGTTAGGTGATGTTAGAAACTTCCAAACGAGTGATTTAGGATTTGACTGGTTGATGAAACTCGCAAAACGAACTGAGTCTGAATATCATGATTTTGCTGTTGATTACATGATTAAGGCTTTTGTTCCTGCTGATTTTGCAACAACTTCTTCAGAGGAAGCAGAAACTACAAGTAGTGCGGTTGCTGACTTTGACGGACAAAGTTTTGTTTTCACTGGAAAGCTCAAAACGATGACTCGAAAAGATGCACAAAATAAAGTAAAAGGAGTCAGCGGAGTAAATGCATCAGGAGTTACAGCAAAACTTAACTACCTTGTAATTGGTGATGAAGGTTCCTCTCTTTATGGAGCTGTACTTGGGACACATCTTTTTTGCAGATTTTTGTTTCCAAAAGAAAGTTTTTTGTATTATAAAATGAACTCTCCTTTTCCAAAAATAGAATAGAAA
>JBNMNM010000109.1:0-8424 GCA_051275585.1 bacterium
ATTCAGGATGACTAGCCTGAATGAAATATTTGACTTTTGATAGTTTTTCGTAAATCTGTTCTTTTTCTCGTTGAAAGCTTCTCAAGTTTGCATTAACAAAGCCCTTAAAAAAAGGCTTTTGAACTAACGCCATTAATTCTACAGTCTCTTTGATGATTGCATATTCTTGAGTATCTTCCATTGTATCAAATTGAGCCAAGCCAATCATCAAACAGGAAATTACTTCTGAATCAAGTTGTTTTATTTTTTTTCGGGTTAATTGTTTGATAATGTATTCGTATTTGATTCGATAACGAATCACTGTTGAAAATATAAGTTGATATAAGCCATAATTGCTTTGATTTTCAAAGAGGTCTCTTTTCTGAAAGAGGATATCACCTCCTGTAAGCCATTTTTGAATATCAAAAAAAGCAGTCAAGCGAGGATTTTCTTGTATTTTTTCCAATTTTTCCTTGATTTTTAGTCTTCTAAAAAAGTTTTTGTATGCCTACAATAATGCTTAAGGTTAATCTACAAAATAACTTTAAAACATTGTAATTATTGATTATGAAAGTAGATTCTCTTTCAGGAAAGGTTTTATGTTTCAGTTTTTTAAGAATGCTAGTGTAAAAAAGAAGTTATGGGTTGGATTAAGCCTACAACTGGTTTTATCATTTGGAATTATTTATGGGATTTTTGCTATATCTTTAAATAAATTATCAGAGGCAGAAATTCAGCGGATTGATACCTATTTAAATGAAAAATATCGATTATCAATAAAAAATACAACACAAGTAGCTGCTTCTTTTACATCTTCGATTTATCAACTTAAAGGTTATACACAGCAAGAAAAACTTAAATTAGCTCGAACTTTAGTTGGTTCTGTACGTTATGGAAAAGCTGGATATTTCTTTGTTTATGAGGAAGGTACTGGAAAAACGTTAATTCATGGTGGTAAAAAAAGTCTTGAAGATACATTTCAATGGAACCTTTTAGTTAAAGATACAGGACAGTACCTTGTAAGAGAGTTAGATCAAGTTGCAAAGAATGGAACGATGTTCTTAAATTACAAGTATTCTAAACCTGGTTCTGATACACCACAACCGAAATTAGGTAGTGCGTTTATGGTTCCAGGGCAAAAAATGTGGATTGGTACAGGAACTTATATTGATCAAATTGAACATGAAAAGATGGTTCTTCGTAAGAAGATGAAAGCAACTAATCGTACTGTAAAATTGATTTTTATTGCTGGATTCATTATCGTTATTTTGATCACTATTCTTGTGGGTGTTTTTACATTGCGTGGAATTTTAGGTCCAATTCGAAAAATTAAAGAATCTGCAACTACAGTAGGAACAGCCGCTGATCATTTATCAAAAACATCTGTTGAGCAAACTGATACTCTTGAAACAATGATTGCATCACTACAAGAGCTAATTATTTCTATTCAACATGTAGCAAATAATACTCAAGATGTTGCAATGGCAGCAAATCGTTCTTCTGAGCAAGCAAAATTAGGAGGACAAGCTGTAGATAGTACTGTTCATGCAATGGAACGAATTCAAGAATCATCTGCACAAATTACTAGTATTACATCAATTATTTCAGATATTGCAGAGAAGACTAATTTACTTGCACTTAATGCGGCAATTGAAGCTGCAAGAGCAGGTGAACATGGAAGTGGATTTGCTGTTGTTGCTGATGAGGTTCGGCGTTTAGCTGAGCAAAGTGCAAAAGCTGCACACCAAATCACAGAGCTAATTCGGGAAAGTAATAGTCGAGTTCAAGAAGGTTCAAGCTTATCTTTAGAAGCAGGTAAAACTCTTACTGAAATTATTCAACAAGTTGAGAAAACGGCTGAAATGGTTGAACAGATTTCTGCTGCAACAGAAGAACAAGCTGCTACATCTGATTCAATTAAAGAAGGCTTGGAAAAAATTGCTGATCTCTCAAAATTAAGTAATACAGCAACTACTCACGTTGTAGAATCAAGCAATACAATGCAAATTGAAATTGCTTATATTGGTGCAGGAAAACAGGGTAGTGAAGATTTAGACTTTAAACCTCAAAAATTTGAGCAAAGTTTTGAATCACTAGAAAATAATACAAAGAGAGATCGAGAAATTAGGCTTGAAAGAGCAGTAACAACAAAAACAGTTCCTTTACTTCAAAATCATAAACCACAAAGGTCTAGTACTACTGCTTCAAAAAATAAAGCAACCTTAGAAGAGGACTATCTCGATTGGTAAAGAAAGCTGTTCTCTTGCTCAACAACTGTTCACTGTGGGCTTCCTAAAATTGTTTATTTAAAGGTGTTCAGAATTTGAAATAGGTAAAATAAAGTTAAACTGAGCACCATCAATTAAGCCTTTTTTAGCCCAAATTGTTCCTTGATGGGCATAAATGATTTCTCGGCAAATTGCTAATCCAAGACCTGTACTTTTAAGTTCTTTTGTTGCTTTGCTTGCTTGGAAAAATTGATCAAAGAGTTTATCTAACTCTTCATCTGGAATAGAGTTGCCTTGATTATAAACAGATATTTTAACAAAATCATTTGTTTTTTGTTGTTCTGTATCAAGTGTTACTCGTATTTCTCCCTTTTGAGCCGTATATTTTAAGGCATTTGCGATAAGATTATTCAAAACTTGATGAATTCGGTTTTGATCGAAAGTTAGTTCAGGTAGGTCTGAGACTTTTTGAATGGTTAGTATAATTTCTTGTTGTTGAATAAGGGGTTGTAGTTTTTCAATTACATCGAGAGTTTCAGAATAAATATCACCTTCCTGCATATGATAATCCATACAACCTGATTCCATTTTAGACAGGTCTAGGATTTCATCAAGTAAGGAAACTAAACGGTTTCCAGACTCTTGAATTGTTTCTAAATAATGAATAATTTTTTCTATTTGCTTTGAATCATGAACCTTTTTTAAAATTAGGTTTGTAAAACCTAAAATGCTATGCATTGGAGTACGAAGTTCATGAGACATATCAGAAAGAAATTTTGACTTCGCCAAATTCTTTTTTTCTTCTTTTCTAATTTGCTTTAGTAAATGTTTCCATATTTTAATTTTATTTCGTAAAAGAATTTCAGAGGTAGAAGTAATTAGGTAATCAATATAAATATTTTTAGGAAAACTTTGAACATGATCACTCTCATCAATTAAAATAATGAAAAAATTAGCATCAAATTCTTGATACAATGAGAGTAGTTTTTGTTTATCTAAATTGTGTTTCTGTAAAAATTGGTTTTCACAAAAAATAAATTGCCACTCTTGCAAAATAAGATCTTGTATTTCCTGCATTGAGTTTACAACTTGAGTTGAAAAACAAAGTTCTGTAAGAATCTTTTTGAGTATAGGTGTATCTTTAAAGTCACCAATCAATAAAACTTGATTTTCCATTCAATTTACAATGATAGAATAAATGATTTGAAACTATAGTTTATTTGTAGTGTAAACTATATAACTACCTTTTAAAGGTAGTTTAATGGAAAAAATGCTCAATCTAGACAAGATCCATACTTTTTTTTATGATGTCTCATCGGCCTACTAAAAAGGGATGGCATTTTTTTATTCTTAATAAAGCCAAAATCTTATGAAAAAACCATATCATCAATCTTACTACTTCATTCTGTCAATTTTTTGCCTGATTGTTTTTCCTATTTCAACTATTTATGCACAATTGTCTGTTACAGCTCAAGTTTCTAATTCTAAAATCTACTTAGGAGATGAACTTGTCTTTAAATTGAAAGTAAATGGAACTCAAGACAATGTAAGACTTCATTTTCCAAAAGCAAAAAACTTGAAGTATCGAATTATAGGATCACCATCTCGTTCGACTCAAACATCTATTATTAATGGACGAATGAGTAGTTTTCATGGAATTGAATATCGTATTGGAGTAACACCGCAAACAAAAGGAAACCATGTTGTATCTCCAATTCAAGTAGAATGGAATGGGCAAATTTATCAAAATCGTTCCTTTAATTTAACAGTTCTAACAACAACACAACAAAATACTGCAACTATTAAAATTATTCCTTCTAAGAAAAAAGTTTACTTAGAAGAACCTCTTCAACTGGAAATTAAAGTTTCTTTTTCTGCTAAAGAAGATACAAGTAATTCAAAAATTCGTTTTCCTTTATTACATAAAAAAAAGGAACTTAATATTAAATTATCCTCGAAAAAACAGAATTTACCAGTCTACAAATTTATTGTTGAGAACTATGAGGTTCCTTTTTATCAATCCTCAGAAATGATAAAAGGAGAGAGGTTTTTGGTATTCAGTACTAAATTGCAAATTACACCAAATCAAATAGGAAAACTAGAAATTCCATTGGCCAGTTTGCGAACTAGGATTCGTCAAGGCTATCGATACCAACGAGATTTTTTTGGTTATAATCAAGTACCTCGTTATGCAAGTAAGTTCTCATCGTTTCCTAGTTTTTTTATTCAAGTATTACCATTGCCAAAAGTAGGACAACCAAAAAGTTTTACAGGTGCAATTGGAAGTTTTAAAATTCAAGCAAAAGTACAAGATAAAAATTTTAAAGTTGGTGACCCTATTCAAATTCAAATAGTTGTTCAGGGTAAAGGAAAACTTAGCAAAGTAAAAAGACCTCGTTTAGATCAGATTCCTGAATTTCAGAAAAATTTTGTAGTTACAGAAAGTTTAGAACTTGGAAAATTTGAGAAAAATAAAATTATATTTACTCAGACTATTCGGGCAAAGAGCGATCAAGCAAAGCAAATTCCTAAAATTCCTTTTAGTTTTTTTGATCCAACAACAGGAACCTATAAAACTGAATATAGCGACGCAATTGCCGTTACTATTGAACCTGCAATTCTTTTGAAAGAGAAAGACATTGTAACTTATAAGGCACAACAAACGACAGAAAAGCAAACTTCAATTTTTCTACAAAAAAAATTAGAAGGGTTTCATTCTAATTATCTATACCAAGATATTTTAACTTCACAATCATTTCAGTTGTGGCATTTTTTATTTTTATTGTTTCCAACTGGATATTTGATTTTGTGGGGAATCCAAAACTCAAAAATGAGTATTTATGTAAAAAAATCAGATTTCTCTTCTGTGAGTAGTACTTTAAAAGAGTTAAAAAAAATTCAATACTTATTGAAAACAGGAAAAGAAGAGGATAATCAACTTTTTTATAAAACTATTCAGGTAGTGGTTCGGAATTTTTTTCATGAACATTGCGATTTTGGAAAAGGTGAATTTACAGAGTTAGAGGTACAAGAGTTGGTAGACAATCAAAAAATTACTCAAGAGCAATCAGAAAAAATAACTCAATTTCTTCAAAACTGTAATCGTTATCGATTTACCAACAGCAAACAAACAGTAGAACAAAAAAATAAACTATATCAGCAAGCAAAACAAATTATTCAAAATATCTAAATATAAAATATGAGTCGGTTCTTTTTTTTAGTATTCAGTTTTTTTTGTATTTCTAATATTTCTTTAGGAAATGTAGATAAACCGAAAAATCTTTTGATAAAAGCACAAACCTCTTTTGATTTAGCAATGTCAAAAAAGGGTTTAGAAAAAAAGCATGAATTGTTAAAATCAATTTATCTATTTCGAAGTTTAATTGAGAAACACCACATTAAAAATGGATATCTTTATTATAATATTGGAAATACTTATCTTGCTTTGGAGGATTTAGGAAATGCAATTTTGTTTTATCGAAAAGCAGAAAAATTAATCCCTACTTCATCAAACTTAAACGATAATTTAAAAACTGCACGAAGTAGATTAAAAATCCAATGGAAAGAAAATCAATCAGACAAATATTTGAAGAAAATATTTTTTTGGCACTTTTCTCTTTCATACTCAATAAAGATTTTTATTCTTTCTAGTTGTTTTATTATTTTTTGGATTGTTCTTGCTTGGAAAATGTATCAACCAAAAACTTGGTTATTATGGATAAGAAACCTTGCTATTTTTGGTTTTTTATTATTTTGTGGTTCTCTCGCTTTTTCTGGATATCAAATATACCAACCTAAATCAGCAGTAATTATAGGAACAAAAATTACCGTTTATAAAGGCCCTGGGGTTAGTTATGGAAAAGCATTTGAACAAAATCTTGAAGGTGGATTGGAAGTAAATATTCTTTATCAAAAAAAGAATTGGATTCAAGTTCAGCTTGGAGATCAAAGTACTTGTTGGATACAAAATCGTTATTTGCATAAAATCTAACTCTATCTTTATTGAACCAATGCAAGAAAAAACTAAACAAATACGAATTACTGTTCAAGGACGTGTACAAGGTGTTTTTTACCGAAAGTCGACAGAACAACGAGCAAAACGGATGGAGTTGTATGGTACAGTTCAAAACCTTGAAAATGGTGATGTTGAAATTGTAGCATATGGCCTTGAAGAACAACTGCAAAAATTTGAAGAGTGGTGTTGGACTGGATCGCCTCTTTCTAATGTGAGTGAGGTATTGGTTTCTGATGAAGAGCCAAACCATCAATTTACAGTCTTCAGTATTATTCGCTAAAACTAATGTTTAATCAGAAATAAGGAATTAATAATGGAATCAGTTCGGGTGAATCTTGGTGCGGACTCTTATGATGTTAAAATTGGAAGTCAGATTTTAAAGCAATCTTTGGATGCGATTTTAACAGATTATCGAGAAGAGAATATTTTTATTGTTACAAACTCTACAATCAATGCGATTTATCCTACAACAATAGAAGATAATCTTCCAAAACGTTTTCGTGTCCATCGATTTATTCTACCTGATGGTGAAAAATATAAAAATTTAGAACATATTCAGCGTATTTATGATTTTTTGATTGAAAAGCAAGCAAATCGAAAAAGTATTGTGATTGCTTTTGGTGGTGGTGTTATTGGGGATATGGTTGGTTTTACTGCGGCAACATTTATGCGTGGAATCAAGTTTATTCAAATTCCAACTACATTGCTTTCACAAGTTGATAGTAGTGTTGGTGGAAAAACTGGTGTTAATCATCCTTTAGCAAAAAACTCAATTGGTGCTTTTTATCAACCAATCAAAACAATTATTGATGTAAATTTCTTAGATACATTACCACTTCGAGAATTTGTTGCTGGGTACTCAGAATTGATCAAACATGGATTTATTCGAGATATAGATCTTTTTGACCAGCTCTCAACACAAAACATTCAAAGTCTTATTAATAATAAAGAATTATTAATTCAAAGTATTTTTAGCTCTTGTAGTGTGAAAGCAAGGGTTGTTGAAGAGGATGAAAAAGAAACTCAGATTCGTGCAATTTTAAACTTTGGTCATACTCTAGGGCATTTCTTAGAGACGTTTACGAATTATGATACTTATCTACATGGGGAAGCTGTAATTGCAGGGATGGATTTTGCGGCGTGGTGGTCTGAAAAATACGGATATTTATCAACTGAGTGTAGAAAGCAGGTTTATCAACATCTTTCCAACTTAAAAGTAAAAATCAAACTTCCTGTTGTTGAAAAAGAACGATTTATTGAAATTATCAGTCACGACAAAAAAGCATCAAAAAATGGAATTACAGTTGTTGCTTTAAAAGAAATAGGAAGTGCTCAATTATGTCCTGAAATTTCAGCACTTAGTTTGTGGGATGATTTTTCCGCATATCTTCAAGAAGAAGAAAATTTAATCCAAATTAATGCAGAATAAGAAAAAGAAACTAAGTTTCTCTACTGATTAAGAGTAGAGAAATTTAGTTAGCATTACTACATTTCAATAGTTATTCTTGGTAAGGAACTGTTGGAGTATTTATTTGATCAAAAGCGTTTTTAAATGAAGCTTCTATCTTCAATAAGTGAGTTTTATTTTGAAGCCCACCTGCATAACCTCGCAATTCTCCATTTTTTCCAATTACTCGATGACAAGGAATAATAATTCCAATTGGATTTTTTCGATTTGCCTGTCCAACTGCCCTCGAAAAGTTCTTATTTCCCATTTGAATCGCTTGTTGTTGATAACTAATAATTTCACCATATGGAATTTCTTGAAGAATGTTCCATGTTTTTTGCTGAAATTGAGTTCCAACAGGATTTAAAGGAAGATCAAAAGAAAAGCGTGTCCCATTACAATATTCTAAAAGCTGTTTTTTTGCTTCTTGGAGTAAAAATGTATTTTTTTCTCCTCTACAGCCTTGTTCTTGGATTGGTAAGAAAGGGAATGAGCGTTCTTTAAATTCAACTTTTATAATTTTATTATCTAACTCTTCCAAGTAAATAGAGCCCATTGGAGTATCTAAGTATTGGAAAAAATAAAAATCTCTCATGAAGTTCAAACCCCAATTTTTTGTGAATGAAAGTAATGATTATTATTTTATATTTTTTTTGAATATCAAATAACCTTTGATTTTAAAAAAGGGATTATAACCAGCAATTCTCCTTTTAGACTTTTTTTAGTCATGGCACAGTTTAAGCTGTATTCCTTTT
>JBNMNM010000110.1:0-8406 GCA_051275585.1 bacterium
CTAGTCATCAGTTCCATTTTTTCACCACTAAAACAGCATTGCTTCCACCAAAGGCAAAAGAATTAGACATCGCTGTCGTTACTTTTTTACTGACAGCTTTGTTAGGTACATAGTTTAGGTCACAGTTTGGATCAGGTGTGTTGTAATTAATTGTTGGAGGAATACAATCATTTTTTACTGTTAGAGCTGTAATGATTAATTCTAATGCAGATGAAGCTCCCATTGAGTGTCCCAACATTGATTTGGACGAACTAACAGGAAGGTTTTCTACATGTTTACCAAATACATTGCGAATTGCTTTGCTTTCTATAGCATCATTAATTTTTGTTCCTGTACCATGAGCATTGATATAATCAATCTCTTCAGGTGAAATTTCTGCACTTTTTAATGCTAAATCCATTGCAGTAGTAACCCCTTCTTCTGAGGGAGATGTGAGACTAGAGGCATCACAGTTTGTGCCAAAACCTGTAATTTCAGCATAAATTGTTGCATTTCGTTCTAAGGCAGAATCAAGAGATTCAAGTACTAGCATTCCTGCACCTTCTGAAAGAGCAAAACCATCCCTTTCTTGATCGAAAGGTTTACAAGAAGTTGAATCATTTTTTTTAGATAAAACACCTAGAGCTTCCCATACTTTAAACAGGCTATGAACTACTGGAGCTTCTGCTCCTCCACAAAGAATTCTTTTTTCTGCTCCATTGCGGATTAATTCAAAGGCATGTCCAATAGCATTTCCCCCAGAAGAACAAGCTGTATTTAGAGTAATATTCCTTCCTTTTAATCCTAGGTAGATTGCAATGTTAGAGGAAATTGCACTATTCATGATTCGAGGGATGGTATAAGCATCAACTCTTTTTTTCTCTGGACCATAAATAGCATCATAAGCTTTTTTATATGATGGAATTCCACCAATCCCTGTTCCTGCAATAACTCCTGTTGAACTTAAATCATCACTGGGATCTTTTCCAAATGCATCTTCCCAAGCCATCAAAGCAGCAGCTAGTCCAAGTTGACTAAACCGATCCATACTTTTTAATTGCTTCCTTTTAAAGAACTGCTCAGGGTCAAAATCTTGTACTTGTCCACCAACTTTACAGTGAGTATCTGAAGTATCAAAGCTGGTAATTGGACGTATCCCTGAAGAACCATTTTGCAGACTATCCCAGAATTTATTGATTGTGCTTCCAATGGGAGAGATAACACCCATTCCTGTAATTACTACACGCATTTGATTTCACTAATGATTTGGAATTTTATAAAATACTTTTATAGAAAATTATTCATATATTTGCTTTTTCTAATATTGCTTGGAAAGTTTGTAAACTAGTAGTTGAAAAAATATTTTACAAGATCCTGTTTGCTTTAGAGATTTGTCAAACAAAACAATATTTATTGTCAGAATTTGCAAATAAAAGATCTGTGGTTTAATAAGAGAAGAGTTCAATATTGATGATTTGGAGTGAGGTCTAAAAGCGAAGAGTATTTTTTTAATAAATAGGGATGGTGAATGTGAATGTACTACCTTTACCAAATATACTATCAACTGAAATTTGGCCATTATGTAGTTCCACTAGTTTTTTCGTAATTGTTAAACCTAAACCAGTACCTTCTGCTGGTCTTGTGTTTGAACTATCAACTTGCTGAAAAATATCAAAGATAGCGGTAAGTTGGTTTTCATGAATTCCACAACCAGTATCTTCTACTGCAAATATAGCTTGACTGGTTTGTTGAGTAATCGAAACTTTTATCCCTCCTTGAGTGGTAAATTTAATCGCATTTTCTATAATATTAAGTAAAATTTGTTGTAATCGGATCGGATCAACTTCAAGCTCAAAATCATCAGCATAGGCTTCTAGAGTCAAACCTTTTTCATTTGTACTCGCAAATGTTTTTGCTTTGATATCTTCTAAAATAAAACTAGGATCAGTAAGTTCCTTGTTGAGTTCCATTCTTCCCGCTTCAATCGTGGAAAGATCGAGTAAGTCAGTAATTAATGAAAATAATTTTTGCCCTGAATTTTCAATGTCGGATGCAATTTCTGCAATTTCTTCAGAATCAGGTAATGCTTTAGGATCTGTTAAAAAAAGAATATTTCCTAATACAACAGTAAGAGGAGTTCTTAATTCATGACTAATGATATTGAGAAACTCTGACTTCATTTGGTTTGCATGTTCAGCTTGTTTTTTACCATATTCAGCTTGTTCCTTCGCAATGAGTAAATTTGTCTCCGCTAACTTTTGCGTTGTTATATCTTGTGCAACAAAAACAAATCCTTGAATGTTATGTTGATCCCACATGATTGAACTTGAAAAGGACATAGGAACGAGAGAACCATCCTTTTTTATATAAGATAGATTTTGATTATAAGTAATAGTTTTACCAATAAGCTTTTTAATATTTCCTTTTTCTTGTAAAAAGGATTCTTCAAAAAGGATATCAATCTGTTTTCCAATCAGATCGGCTTCATTATAGTCTAGTAAATCTAGAATCGCTTGATTGACACTATTGATCGTATAATCAGGAGTAATTACCACTAAAGTATCTGCTATCGATTTCAAGATATTATTTAGATAGTTTTTAGAAACAGTGGTCTTTTTTAGATTATTAGCCATTTGATTGATTGAGCTGGCTAATACCTCAAATTCATCTTTTTGGTTGATTGATAATTGAGATTCAAGTTCTCCCTCTCCAATTTCTTTTGCTCTTTGCGAAATCATTAAAATAGGGCGAACAAAATTTGTAGAAAATAAAATAGCAATAAAAATTCCAATACCCATCGCAATGAGAGTGATGCTTAAGCTAGTTCGTGTAGATGAGTGAACTGTTCTATGCATTCTTTCTAAGGAAAAATTAATATTGATATACCCAATTTTGCTTTCATCAGGCATTAGGATAGGAACACCAGTTTTAAGAATATTTTTTTTAATTTTGGATAGAAAAATTTTTGATTGAGTTAATTTTTTACTAAAAGAATCATTACGTTGTTTGTCACGAGAAGAGTTTGTTTTAGTCCCATCAGAAAGAACATTCCCATCTAAATCTAAAATATAAATTGAGTGGATTTCAGGATTTAACATGGTTACTTCAAGTGTTCGTTGAAGTGCATTTACATCAAGATGGTAAAGGTCTTTAGTCAAAATGCCTGACAATACATTTGTGGTTTCTCGGCTGTCTTTTTCAAAGGATTTTAAAATCTGCTTTTCTCCTTGATAGGTCAAAGATAAAGAGATTGTTCCTCCTACCAAAAAAATAATACTGGAAGTAAATAGAATTAGTTTAAGCCGAATATTTAATCTCATTACAAACTACCTTCATCAATAATAAATTGTTGTGCTTGTAAGAGAAATTTTTTGCTGTGTTTTGGAATTTCATCAAACTTTTTTGTTTTTTCGAAGGCATGAAGAGCTTTTAATCCATCTTTTGATTGGTTCATTTGAAGCAAAACCTGTTTGATTTTTGCAATAAACTCAGAAGAAAGATTTCCTCGATGACTAACAATATGGCGAGAAATTGGAAATGTTTTGTGGATAATATTTAAAGTAGAAATTTTATTTTTAGCAAGTTCTTGATAACTGTTATTATCTAATACACCTGCAACTATTTTTTTCTTTAAAACCCAAATCATTGTGTTCTCTTCACCATGAGTAAATACATATCCAATTTTTTTAGACGAGATAGGCTCTAACATAGACTTTTTATATTTTAACTGAAAACCTTTTTGTTTCATTACAAGTTTGGGCAATAAATATCCAGAAGAAGAATAAAGATCTTCCATTGCAATAAGTCTTCCTTTGAGGTCAGCAAGTGTTTGAATTCCACTTCCTTTATAGGTAAAAATAACTGCATTGTATTGTGCAACGCCCTTTTTCCAACGTCTAAGTAAGGGTTTGCTTCCAGAAAGCAAACTAACGTGAATTATTGGAAAGGGACTATCAATATAAAGATCAATTTTATTCTTTTTTAAAAGTTGAGCCATGTCACTTATTGTTTTTGTAATGCGAACTTTTCCTTTTGTAATCCCTATTTTGTATAAGTGTGATCCTAGGTAGTGAGCAAGAGGAAGATATTTTTTCATAGCTTTCGCAGGATCTCCACTATTAATTGTACCTATAACTAATGTATTTGCCCAAATTATAGAATTAGAAAAAACAATAATAAAAATAAGGATTTTGGATGAAAAACTGATTATTTTAGTCATTGATGTTAATTATAAGTCAATATTTCTAGTAACATTTTATAAAATAGAAGTATTGGTAATTAATTGATTTTAGAACAGAAAACAAGTTATGAAAGGGGATGATACCCAAAAGCAAGAAATAATAAGGTAAAAAATGGAACAAAATAGTAAATATTGATAGAAAATCAGAACTTCTTGTATGAAAATTTACTATTTTGTTTTTTAAATAGACAACATAATTATTATTGTTTTGTAGAATATCCTAAAATAACATCACAAGCCGCTTGTCCTCCTCGAATACCCCAATTTTCAGGAGGTACTTCATGAATTACAATCCTAACCTCTTCTGGTTGAAATCCAACTTTTTTAAATTGTTGAACAATTTCTTGATAAAGAATCCTTTTTGTTTCTAATGTTCTTCCTGTAAACATTGAGATTTGAATCAAAGCATAATGTTTTAATTGACTAGGAATTGCAAAGTTTTCAGGAGAGTACTCAATAACTCGAATAACTTTATCTTGAGGAGGCGTTTTTAACGCATTAACCATTGATTGATGGAGGAGCTCAATCATTTTTTGTTTGGCTTCTATATTCCATGTATTATGGATTTCAATTATTGCTGTAGGCATAGTTTATAAATCGTGAGTAGTTAATTCATTGAAAATAAAAATATTTATCAATGAAAAAAAGAAGTTTAATCTAAGTTTTGACACGAAGGTCTAAACCTTTTACTTTGCTAGAAATTCAAATGATTAATGATTTTTTATCAATGAACTATTATGTCAAAAGAACAAGGAACCGTTACAAAAGGATCGAACAAAAAACCAGCAGCAAGTGTAATTTATTGGGTTTGGAGAATGCTTCAATTGATTCCTCGATACCCAGATACAACAACAGCTTCAAAACTTCATAAACGATTGCAGTTAGAAGGAATTGTTGTTGATTTAAAAACAGTGCAAAGAAATTTAAAAGCAATTTCTGAAATGCAAGGTTTTCCTATTGTTCGTGATCCTGAAGATGGTGGAAAACATAGCTCAAGAGCAATTCAATGGTCTTGGGCACAAGATGCACCAGAAGTTAATATTGCTGGAATGAATCCGCCAACAGCATTAACTTATAAACTGGCAAAGGAATTTCTTTCTCGTTATATGCCTCAATCGTTATTAAAAAATATTGAGCCATATTTTGAACGAGCAGAAACAGTACTTGAACATTTTGTGGATAAAAAGGTTCGTACCTATCCTGAAAAAATTCGAGTTATCCAACGTGGTCCAAAGCAAAAACCAGCAAAGGTAGATCTTGATATATGGAATATTGTTTGTGAAGCGATTCTTTTAGGCAAACGTTTTGAGATGGGATATCTAAAACGTGGAGAGAATGAAATACAAACTAGGGAGTTCACTCCTTTAGGGATCGTTTTTCGGGAACCAATGGTTTATATTGTAGGCGTTTTTGGTGATTTTGAGGAGCCAAGACAGTTGGCACTTAACCGAATTCAATCTGCGATGTTGTCAGATAAAACTCGAAAAATTGTTAAGGATTTTGATCTAGATCAATATATCAAAGCTGGAAATTTTGATTATATTGAGTCTGGAAAAGAGCGTTCCTTAAAAATAAAACTTTTGATGGATACTCAAACAGTTCAAAATCTAGAAGAAAACCCATTGGGCGATGATCAAGTTATTACTGAGGTTGAAGGTAATGATAAGAAACGAATTGTAACAGTAACAATGTTGAATTCTTCACAATTTCGTTGGTGGGTGCTTGGTTATGGCGAAACAATTGAAGTTTTAGAGCCACAAGAGCTTCGTGATGAATTTCGAGAACGTGCTCAAAAAATGTTAGATTTGTATCAATAAGTCAAATATGGATAGTAAGCTGAAATCAGAAAGAAACGGATTCAGTTTACTATCAAAAAAATAGTAATTTATCTTTAAGTATCGCTTCTTTGTGTTTGAGTTGGTAATAGAACTTGCTCATTTCTCAAACTGGTGTATCCTTCCTCATTATTTATATAAAATTTTTGTAAAAAGACCTTCTTCAATTCTTAGTTTAGTTTTTAATCAAAAATACCTAATTCCATTTTTATCAATAAGTTATTTATTATGATGAAAGCATATCTTGAAAGTAGTGAATATATTGATTGGGAACATCCTTTAGTTTTAGATCAGGCAATGCAACTTTCTGAAGGGGATCTTGAAGAAGAGAAAATTGTTAAAAGCTGTTTTGAATTTGTTCGTGACGAAATTAAGCATAGTTGGGATTTTCAACAAAGACCTGTTACTTGTTCTGCATCAAGTGTTCTAACTTATAAAACTGGATATTGTTATGCAAAGAGTCACTTATTAGCAGCACTACTTCGAGCGAATGATATTCCAGCAGGATTATGTTATCAAAGACTAGTCGTGGAAGAAGAAGCACCACCATATTGTTTACATGGTTTAAATGCTGTTTATCTAGAAAAACATGGCTGGTATCGATTAGATCCAAGAGGAAATAAACTAGGAGTTATTGCAGAATTTTGTCCTCCAAATGAACAGTTAGCTTTTGCTTTAACTGACCGTTTAGAAAGAGACTTCCCTGAAGTTTGGACAGAACCACTACCTGCTGTGATTGAGGTGCTAACGAAAAGTAAAAATATCAAGGAAGTGTATGAAAACCTCCCTGATATTGAAGTGTATTAGTAAAATTATAAGCCTGTAGAGATACAGACTTTTAGTCTCATGATTAACTTCTATAATTCATGCAATAAGTTTGGATTTTGAATGATAGAAAATAGAAATAAAAAGTCAATGGTGGTATAGCGAATGTTTTTATTATCATTACAACGTTCAATTGGAACTCGTTGCCATAAATAAGTGGTACAACCCCATTCTTTGATTGAATGATCTTCTGTTTCTCCTGAATACTCATTTGGATAATTTAAAACTAAAAATTTCTCAGCATCGTGAAATGTTGGTTTATCTAAATTCGAAGATCGATATCCCGCAGTAAATAACCAGTTTGGTGCATTAATATCATCTCCAATTCTCCCCATATAATAATACCAATCTTTTAATGTATCTGTTTTATAGAGAGAGTTACTTTTGTATAGAGATTCAATATAACCAATATTGAGCTTTAAAAATGCTAAATGATTTCCAAATACACTGAGTCCTCTTTTATTTCCTCCGATTAACGCACAATCAAACTTACTTCCTTTTAAACATTTGCTTTTATGCTTGTTGATGTAGTTTGCAAATATCAATGTTTCTTTTAAAATCAGTCGTTGTAAGTCATCAGGAAGATAGATACTCAAGTCACTTGTGTTTGCGTCATAAAGGTTCAAGACCATTTTAAGTGTGGATCGATCTTTTAGCCAAGTTACACTTAAATCATGTTTGTATCCATCTCCACCCATTTCCCATTTGTGAGTTCTTCCATAATCCGCAAATTTTTCTACAAATACTTTATATTCACTTTTTACTGGATCGCAGTTGGTGTGATAGGCAATGGTTCCCATAAATAGAGATCCCAAAATCAAATCATTTGAAATCTGAGTTTGATCTTTATCAGTGATAAGGGATGGATGCCGAATCCATCGTCCATCTTCTAATTGTAGATTGTTTTTGATCGAATTCCACAATGCTTTGATTTCAGGCTTGAGATCATATTTTGCTGGAAGTCTTTGCTCTTGAACAGCTTGCTGAATCATACACATAGAACTTAGTGCAATCGAATTCCACATCAAGGAATCGCCTTGATCTACATGTTTAACATCATTCGAAGAATCAATTAATTCATAAGGAAGAATCAATCCATAGTTATCATGGAAAAGAGAACCTATTTTATATGAAGAATTAATAAATCCAAGTGCTTTATTATTAATTTTTTGAACATACAAATTAGGTGTAGTGTCTTTGATCACTGGGGGTTGGTGTTTGCTACTACAAGAAATAACAAACAGTGAACATAAAGCTAGCAAAAGAGACGTTATTTTATTCATGTGATTTTTTATAATTTCAGGTTTTTGTTTATATGTTTAAATTTTACTAATAATGACTATCTTAATCTTATCTAAGGATCAATTTTTTTTTAATGTTATTGCTGTGAAAGATGTTCTACATGGATATATTGTTTTTTGAATATAAAAGGAGGTAATCAGTAGTCAAAATGGTTATATTGAAAAACTCCCCCCACTAAAGTAGGGGGATTCTAAAGCTATCGGGTCGATGCCACTCTTTCGAGTG
>JBNMNM010000111.1:0-8340 GCA_051275585.1 bacterium
GTTCGTAAAATACGAATATCTTCCTTTTTCCAAGCTCGAACTTGAGTACAATCATCAAAACCAATAAACCCCCACAATTTTCCATCCAAAATAATCGGAAAAATTAAAAGTGACTGAATTTGATATTGTTTTAAAATGTAAGTATCAGGATGATCTTGTACTTGATGATATTCATAAATTTGTCCTTGAGAGACAGTCTTTTTTAGATTCTCAGGAAGTCCTTCTTTGGGAATTACAGAAGGGACAGAAGGAGTATTAGTACTTTTTTTAACTTGAGTTTCTAGTTTTAGGTGATCGTTAAAATTTTGGAAAATATAAACTCGGCTTGCACTAGATGCTTTTAATAAATGATGTAATGCTGAATCAAGAGCAAAGGCATCATCAGAAAAAAATAATGTTTTTGAACACTCTGCAAGCTCTTCTTCATATCGTAAACGTTCCCGTAAGGCTTTTTCTACCTCTTTTCTCTGACTAATATCAATCAGTGTTGCAACAGTTCCAGCGATTTCCTTATCTTTGTAAAAAACAGCTTTATGAAATAATGCATTATGAATTTGTTGATCTTTATCAAGAATGATTGATTCATAAAGTTGTGCCTGTTGACTATCTAGAACCTCAAGATCCTTTTTATGATAAAGTTCAGCCATTTCAGCAGGAAATATATCAAAAACTGTTTTTCCTTGAATTTCATTAATTGATTTTCCAATTAATGTTTCAAATGCATAATTACAACCTATAAATTGACCTTCAATATTTTTGTAAAAAATAGGATTTGGAATCGCATTTGTTAACGTATTGATAAATAAAATTTGCTCTTCTAATGCCGCTTCTGTTTTGTGTAGTGATATTGTGTTTGTTTCAATACGCTCTAATGTTTGATTGATATGAGTAACGAGCAATCCTAACTCATCATGTTCATGACCTTTGGGAAGAATAATTCTAGACTGTTCAGGTGTTTGTGGATTGATCTCTGGGAGAGAAGCCGCCATCACAAAAAGAGGTTTAGTCGTAATTTTGTTAAAAACAAAAATAAAGCAAATTGCTAATAATAAATTTCTTAGAAGACCACCAAAAATTGTAATTATAGAGCGTTGTAAAAAATGAGTTGAAGAAGAGTAGTTATCAACTTGAATATGAATTTCACCAATTAATGTTTTTTTATTAATTTCTAGATATAATGGAACTTTAAAGTTTTCAAAATCACCTAGAAAGGAACGTAATTTTTGGTGAAGAATAACCTCATCTTTAGGCTTTTTTAGAAATGCAAGAGCATTCCCTTGATCATCAAGAATAGATGCTTTGACAATTGGGCTATATGCTAAAAGTCCCTTTACAACTTCACGAGCAAGTTCTTTATCTAGTGTATATGTCGCTTGAGTTGCAGAAGATTTTACTGTTAGAAGTACTTGATGAACCGTTTCGTGGAAGGAACTACGCTCTTTATGGAAATCGAGGTAGATTTGAAATAAGCTAAAGCTCACCCCTAAAATAAAGGCAATGAAAACACCATATTTAGCTTGTTGAAATGAAAGACGATGGTGAAGTTTAATTCTCATGGACTTATTTTTCTAAAAATAATCGTAAAGCCTTTTCAATAAGTTCGTTGGCTTTTTGGAAATTTTTACTAAAAGAAGATTCTTCAATTTCTTGGGCAATATTGCTGTATGGAGTTTGATACTTTTCACAGATTCTAATGATTTCTTGTGTTTCTTTAAAAATTTCACCTGTTAAATAATGAGGTATTGTAGAAAGTTTTTTAAATGAAGCAAGAACTATTTGTTGATCTTCCTTAGGTAAAATAGAATTTTTTGTGTCTGCAATTTCAACGACTGGAAAATATTTTTTTAAAATTTGTACAAGTTTTATAACTTCAATTGGTTTCGTCAAATATCCATCAATACCTGCTTGAAGTGCTTCTCTTTGTTGTTCTTGGAATGCATTTGCTGAAAGAGCAATAATGGGTGTTTTGTCTAAACCTGATTTACGAATTTGTTTTGTTGTTTCTAAACCATCTAATTCAGGCATATGCATATCTACCAAAATTAAATCAGGCTTTTCTTGAACTGCTTTTCGAATTCCATCAATACCATTATCTGCAAGAATCGTAGTTGCTCCTACTTCTGTTAATAGTAATCGAATCATTTCTTGATTACTTGGATTGTCCTCAATAACAAGAATTTTTTTCTCAGTTTCAAGAGTAACTTGAGTCCAATCTTCAATTTTTTCACTTTCTTTTGGCTCTTCAGGTAAAATGAGTGGAATTTTAATGATAAATTTTGATCCTACTCCTTCAGAAGTTTCTAATTCAATATGGCCATCTAAAAGAGAGACCAATTTTTGTGTGATTGTTAAACCTAATCCTGTACCACCAAATTGCCTTGTTGTAGATCCATCAGCTTGTTCAAATGCTTCAAAAATGGTGTGCTTTTTTTCCTCTGAAATCCCAACACCTTGATCCTCAATAGTAAATATAATCCAATGTTCATCACAATGAGCAATTAAAGAAATCCGCTTATTATTAGGCGTAAACTTGATGGCATTGTTCATCAAATTCATTAAAATTTGATTAATTTTAGTTCGGTCAGAGTAAATTTTATCAGGAATTGATGATGAAAATTGATAGTTAAAGTTGATTTTCTTTTGGATTGTATGTGGTCGGTGTAAATGAAAAATTCCCTGAATCAGAAGTTTAATTTGAATGTCTTCTCGAGTAACAGGTAATTTTCCTGCTTCAATCTTTGAAAGGTCAAGAATATTATTAATAAGCTCTGATAAGTGTTGTCCACTAAGCTCAATATTTTTTAAATATCGAATAATTTTGCTAGAAGATTCGCTTGGCTCAACTTGTTTTAAGAGAATTTGACTAAAACCTACAATCGAATTGAGAGGAGTACGAATTTCATGACTCATATTTGCCAAGAATTGACTTTTTGCTCGATTTGCTGATTCAGCTTGGTGGCGTGCAAGCAAAAGTTCCTGTTCATTTTCTTTCCGAATTGTAATATCTCGGATAATAACTTGGCTCTCTGTTTCTTCTTGAGAGCTTGTTGGGGTAACAATAATATCAATATTAATAAGATTGTTATTTTTTTGAAGAATCTTAGCTTCCTCACTAATACTTGATTTTTCGTGTAATAGGGTTTGAATATGTTCTTGAAATTCAGAGTGAATAAAATCGATTAATTTTGTTCCAATAAATTGCTTTCGATCAGAGTCTCCTAAAATTGAAGAGGCTTTAGGATTTAAATATGAGATTACATCATTTTGTAAAATAAAAATTGCTTCAGGAGATGCTTCTACTAAATTATAATATTGATTCTCAGCTTTTCCTAAGGCATTTTTTGCATGTTCAATCGCAAGTTGATTGTTATAATGTTCCTTAATTAATTTAAATGCGTTATCTACAGTAATCTCAAAGTCATTAAAATCAATAGGTTTAGTAAGGAAGTCAAAACTACCTAAATTCATAGCACTACGGATATTTTGCATATCATTGTATGCCGAAATAATAACCGTTTTAATGAAAATGTTTTCTAGTTTATTGATTTCTGAGAGTAGTGTAAGCCCATCCATTTTAGGCATATTAATATCAGTAAGAACTAGATGAATATCAGTGTTCTCTTTTAAGATTTGAAGTGCTTCTTCACCATTATAGGCGAAATAGAACTCTAACTCTCCACTTTTGATTCTTTTTCTAAAGCGATAGCGAACAAGGAATTCTAAATCCTTTTCATCATCAACAACTAAAATTTTCCGAGAGGTCATTTAATAAATTGCAATAATAATGGATAGTTATAAAAATGGATGTATTTTGTAATGTTGTTTTTTACTAAAAAAAAACAGCTTTTTGAAAAGGTAAATACCCTTTTCTCCTACAAAAAAGCAATTGATTATTTTTGTGAAATTGCTAAAGAAAATCAATTATCAATAAATTAATTATAGAAAGGGAAATATGCGAGTTTTTTTTTTAAGATATGTATTCAGCTGTTTAGCCATGTTTTTTCTTAGTTTTCCTGTTTTTGGAAGCCCTAAGTCTACACTCACCCTAACAGTTAACGAAGAAATATTAAACGAAATAATTGCGAAAACAGGAAGTATTAAAGGTAAAGAGAAAGCACAAGGAAGTCCAATAAGTCTTCCTTATGCAGCAAAGTGTGAAAAAAAGATTTTTGGAAAAAAAATTAGATATCATTGTATAAAAACAAGAAAAACAATCCCTTGGACTTTGACTGTAAACTGGGAAATTCGAAAAGTTCGAGTAGAAATTGAACCAGCAGGTGTTTTTTTTCGTGCTGAGCTAGCTGTTAGAGGAAAAACATTAAGTTACACAGATCCAATCAAAGGACGATTTGATGTTTCTTTACAAGGAAGTCAATTGAATTTGAATTTAAGGCAAGTATTAGCCAATTTATATGTAAAATTTGCAGGAAAAAAAATAAAAATTAAGACTCTTGATTTATCTAAAAAAATACCAGCAAATCAACGTAATATCCGAATTCCACTACCACTCCAACCAATTCATATTCGTGTAGCAAAACAACGAAAAATTGTGATTAAACCAGCAAAACCTCAATTAAAATTAGCAAAAGACTTTATTACAGTTCACTTGAATCTTGATTTAATTAAGTGACTGAAATATATTATGTTTTTAATTTAAAGGAAGATTGAAACAATAATTTTAATTCGCTCAACTGCCAACAATCTGATGATAAAGAAAATTTTTCTTTTCAAGTGGAACACACAGTGATAAAAGATTTACCTACAAAAATTTGTTAGTTTTTTTACAAAGTAGAAAATCGTGATTTTATATAAATTTTACATTCCTTTGTAATGATAGATGATTAAAAGGGAGTGTTTACGTGGGAAATAACAGTTATGAGTGAATCGAAATACAAAACGCTCGATGGAAACGAAGCAGTTGGAAGTATTGCATATCGTGTAAACGAAGTAATCGCAATTTATCCAATTACTCCAGCGTCTTCAATGGGAGAATGGGCAGATGCTTGGGCTGCTGAAGGAAATAAAAATATTTGGGATACTGTTCCTTCTGTTATAGAAATGCAAAGTGAAGGAGGAGCTGTTGCTTCTGTTCATGGAGCCTTACAAACAGGTTCACTGTCTTGTACTTTTACTGCATCACAAGGACTTTTGTTGATGCTTCCAAATATGTACAAAATTGCAGGTGAGTTAACCCCTACAGTTTTTCATATTGCAGCACGTTCCCTTGCAACACATGCGTTATCGATTTTTGGTGACCATAGTGATGTAATGTCTGCTCGATCTACAGGATTTGCAATGCTTTGTTCTGCTTCTGTTCAAGAAGCAATGGATTTAGCTTTAATTGCTCATTCATCAACTTTAGAATCAAGAATTCCATTTTTACATTTCTTTGATGGTTTCCGAACATCACATGAAGTTAGTAAAGTAAAAACGATTGATGATGATATCATTCGAGAGATGATTAATGATGATAAAGTTTTAGAGCATCGATCTAGAGCTTTAACTCCTGAAACTCCTGTGATTCGAGGAACTGCTCAAAATCCTGATGTATTCTTTCAAGCACGAGAAGCAGCAAATCCATTCTATGATGCATGTCCTGGGAATACTCAGGAAGCAATGGATAAATTTGCTAAGTTGACAGGTCGCTCATACAATTTATTTGACTATTATGGACATCCAGAAGCTGAAAAAATTATTATCTTGATGGGGTCAGGAGTTGAAACAGTAAAAGAAACTGTTGATTCTCTTGAAGCTCGAGGTGAGAAAGTTGGTGTGATTGCAATCCGACTTTATCGACCATTTAGTATTCGTCATTTTGTTGATTCAATTCCAGCTACAGTAAAAATTATAACTGTTTTAGATCGTTGCAAGGAGCCTGGAAGTGGTGGAGATCCACTATATTTAGACTGTCTTCAAGGACTACATGAAGGAATTCAAAAAGGTTGGGGTGGTCTGAATGCACTGCCAACTATGCTTGCTGGGCGATATGGTCTTTCTTCAAAAGAATTTACTCCTGCAATGGTGAAGGGCATTTTTGATAATGCTGGCCAAGAGACTCCAAAAAATCATTTCACAATTGGAATTAATGATGATGTAGGTCATTCCAGTTTAGATTATGATTCAAGTTTTACAACAATTCCTGATGATGTTGTTCAAGCACTGTTCTACGGACTTGGTTCGGATGGAACTGTAGGAGCAAATAAAAACTCAATTAAGATTATTGGGGAAAATACAGATAACTTTGCACAAGGTTATTTTGTATATGATTCTAAAAAATCTGGTTCTGTTACAGTATCTCATCTTCGATTTGGACCAAACCCAATCAAAGCAGCATACTTAATTACAGAGGCGAATTTTGTTGGTTGTCATCAGCCGATATTTTTAGAACAACGGAATATTCTTGAGGAACTTGTAGAGGGTGGAATCTTTCTATTAAATTCTATTCATTCAAAAGATGAAGTTTGGAATCACTTACCAAAAGTTTTTCAAGAAGAGATCATTAACAAGAAAATTAAATTTTATGTAATTGATGCTCAAAAGGTTGCATCAGAAACAGGAATGGGTCGAAGAATTAATACCATTATGCAGGTATGTTTCTTTGCTACTTCTAATGTCCTTCCTAAAGATTCTGCAATTGAAGCAATTAAAGTTTCAATTCGTAAGAGTTATGGGAAAAAAGGATCTTCGATTGTTGACACTAATATTAAAGCTGTAGACACAACACTTTCTCATTTATTTGAAGTTACAGTACCTGAAGTTGTAAATAGTGCGATTGCTTTTAAAGATGCTATTTCTGGTAAAGCTCCTGAGTTTGTAAAAAGTGTTTTAGGACAAATCATTGCAGGAAAAGGAGATGATCTTCCTGTAAGTGCATTTACTTCTAGTGTAGATGGAACTTTCCCGACTGGAACAACTAAGTGGGAAAAACGAAATATCGCATTTGAAATTCCTGAGTGGGATCAGGATACATGTATTCAATGTGGAAAGTGTGTAATGGTATGTCCACATGCGGTAATTCGAGCAAAAGTTTATGATGAGGAACATCTTAAAAATGCACCTGAAACATTTAAATCAAAAGATGCTCGTGATAAAGCTTGGGATGGTCAGAAATTTACACTTCAAGTAGCACCAGAAGATTGTACAGGTTGTGGAATTTGTGTGGATGTTTGTCCTGCAAAAAATAAATCTGAAACACGATTGAAAGCCATTAACATGGTTCCACAAGTGCCAATTCGAGAACAAGAAATTAAGAATTGGGATCATTTCTTAGAAATTCCAGAAGTTGATCGTAGAGATTTAAATCTAAGTAAGATTAGTCATCAACAACTTCAAGAACCACTTTTTGAGTTCTCTGGAGCATGTACAGGTTGTGGTGAAACTCCTTATGTGAAACTGGTTTCTCAGTTATTTGGCGATCGAACTGTAATTGCAAATGCAACAGGTTGTTCTTCTATTTATGGTGGTAATCTTCCAACAACGCCTTGGACAAAAAATAAAGACGGACGTGGACCTGCATGGGCAAATTCACTTTTTGAAGATAATGCAGAGTTTGGTTTAGGATTTCGAGTTTCGATTGATAAGCAAAGAGAATTTGCTTCTGAACTTCTAGTGAAAGTTGCTGGTCAAGTGGGTGATGAATTAGCGAATGAAATTTTAACTGCTGATCAAAGTGATGAATCTGGAATTTATGACCAACGTGAACGAGTTGTAATTCTAAAAGAAAAATTAGAAGAAATGGTTCATCCAGTTACAAAACAATTCACAACTCCAGAAGCAAAACAACTTTTAAAACTAGCTGATGTATTAGTGAAGAAAAGTGTTTGGATTATTGGTGGTGATGGTTGGGCTTATGATATTGGTTATGGTGGTTTAGATCATGTTTTTGCTAGTGGTAGAAACGTAAATATCTTAGTTCTCGATACTGAAGTTTATTCAAACACAGGTGGACAAACATCAAAATCAACTCCTATTGGAGCTGTTGCGAAATTCTCTGCTGGTGGTAAATTAACCAATAAAAAAGATCTTGGTTTAATGGCAATGAACTATGGCAATGTTTATGTTGCTAGTGTTGCAATGGGTTCAAAAGATGCTCATACATTAAAAGCTTTTATGGAAGCTGAAGCTTATGATGGGCCATCCTTAATTATTGCATACAGCCATTGTATTGCACATGGAATTAACATGTCGACTGCAATGCAAAATCAAAAGGCAGTAGTAAGTTCTGGACAGTGGATTCTTTATCGACATCATCCAGATCGAAAAGAAAAAGGATTAAACCCATTACAACTTGATTCAAGAACAAGTGGATTTTCGCTTGAAAAATATCTCTATATGGAAAAT
>JBNMNM010000112.1:0-8339 GCA_051275585.1 bacterium
GAGCCACAATATTCAGATAATAAAAATAAAGAAGGTAAATACAGCAAAAAAATTACCATCAGAAATAATATTATCAAAACTTTTGATAGCTCTATCTTAGTTGCTGCTTCTATTGACGGGTTGGTTTTTGAAAACAATCAAATCATACAAACCAATACCTATAAACCAATATTTCCCAATGCAAAAAATATAAGTATCGAAAATTGTAATAATGTTGTGATTAAAGGAAATACCTATAAAAAAATTGATGGAAAAGAGGTTACAATTACTATCGATGAAAAATCAACGAATGTAAAAGTTGATAAGGAAGACGTGTTCAGCAAAAAGTCATCAAAGAAAACAAACGGTAAAAAGTAACAATAGAAGTTTATTAATATATAAAGAATTTAAAAACAAAATGTTTACAAAATCTATTAGAAAGTTTATTGCCGTTTTAATATTTTTCACCGTAATTGGAACTTATGGTCAAAAGGTTTTGAATATGAAAGACTTTAATATCGAAGGTGTAAAAGATATTACACCTATTGTTGTTCAAGCTTTAGAGAAATGTAAAGAAGAAGGTATTAGTACTTTATTATTTCCAAAAGGGACCTATCATTTTTACCCAACATTTGCTCCTGAATTTTTCTGTGAAATAGTTAACAATGATAATGGTTTGAAAAGAACAGCTTTTCCGTTAATCGATTTTTACGATTTTGTAGTTGACGGAAATGGTTCTGATTTTATTTTTCACGGCAAAATGATTCCTTTTATTATTGAGAAAAGCTCAAACATAAAAATTATAAATCTAAATATTGATTGGGAAGTTCCTTTTACTCTTGAAGGGTTGGTTGTAGCAAATGATACTGCAAAACATACTTTTGATATTGAAGTAAAAACGCCTTACGTGGTTGAGTTTGATAGATTGTATTTGTCTTTAGAAAGAGAAGATTCTCCTTACGAACGCAAATATGGAAAACGATTTGCTATGTGGGAACACTACAATTTAGAAGTTGCAGAAAGTATTATTTGGGATCCAAAAACAATGGCTCCTCTGTACAATACAAAGCAATATGACACGCCAGAAAGAGGTGTACATGCAAAAGAACTTAAAAAAGGCTTGATAAGATTACAAACTGAAATGGAAAAAGTACCGCCTGTAGGTTCTATTTTTGTTTCTAAAGGAGATTACTTGCAAAATAGAACAAGCCCAGCATTTCGAGTTTTCAAAACTAAAAATCTAGAATTGAATAATGTCAATGTATATCATGCAGGATCTATGGGATTAATTGCAGAAAGATCTGAAAATATTACGTTAGATAGTTTTAATGTTATGCTAAGAAAAGGTTCAGGAAGAATGATCACTGCCACTGCAGATGCAACGCATTTTTGTAATGTAAAAGGAGCTATCATCATAAAAAACTGCACTTTTGAAAACATGTTGGATGATGGTTCAAATATTCATGGAACCTATGTAAGAGTAAACAAAATTATTGACGATTATACATTGGCCGTAGAGACGTATCACCCTCATCAAAGTGGCTTTTTATTTGGGGAAGAAGGTGATGTTGTACAAGTTTTAGATCAAAAAAATCTACAAACAATTACTGAGCCCATGATTTTGAAAAAAGTAAAAAGAGTGAATGAAAAAATATCATTCATCACTTTTAACAAACCCATTACAAACAAAGTAGCTTTGTATGATGGAATCGAAAATATCTCTTGGCAACCAACAGCAATAATTGAAAACAATGTTATTCGTAATAATAGAGCGCGTAGTTTAATTCTTAAAACTCGTAAAAAAGTAATAGTTCGCAACAATCATTTTTCATCTCAAATGGCAAGCTTTAGAATCACTGGCGATTTAGGTTTGTGGAATGAATCAAGTCCTAGTGAAGATTTACTGATTGAAAACAATGTAATTGAAAATTCTGTGTATGGAGGAAATGGTGCACAAGCTATTTTCTTAATTGATCCTCAATATGTTGATAAAAAAAACTTTGAAGGAAAATATAGCAAAAATATTACGATCAGAAATAATGTTATCAAAACTTTTGATAGCTCAATTTTGGTAGCAATGTCTGTAGATGGATTGATTTTTGAAAACAATCAAATAATCCAAACAGATGCCTACAAACCAATTTTTCCTGATGCCGATAATTTGAGTATTATAAATTGTAATAATGTAGTAATCAAAGGAAACACTTATAAACGCTTAGATGGAAAAGAAGGAACATTATCAATTGACGAAAAATCAACAAACGTAAAAGTTACAAAAGGAGATGCCTTTAAAAGTAAATCTTAAAATGTTATTTAAAAAAATCGAAATCAACCTTAATTTGAACTTTAAAAAATGAATCTTATGAACAAAAACATTCTTATTTTTTTATTTTCCATGTTATCTTTTCATTGGGCAATTGCTCAAAAAAGTATAACAGGAAAAGTGACTGATATTAATGGAGATCTTTTACCAGGAGTTTCTATCCTCATTAAAGGTACTTCTGTTGGAGCTGTAACTAATTTTGATGGCGAGTATACTTTAAATATTTCTGATGATAACAGTATGCTGATATTTAAGTTTTTAGGATTGAAAACGAAAGAAATTATCTATACAGGACAAAGAATTATCAACGTTGTTTTAGAAGAAGAAGCAAATCGACTCAATGAAATCGTAATTGTTGGTTATAGTGCTGTAAAAAAAGGAGATGTCACAGGTTCAATAAGTTCTTTAAAAGATAGTGTAATAGGTGTTTCAAAAACTCCAAACCTATTTGATGCTATTCAAGGCAGAATTGCAGGTGTCAACATAGTTTCACAATCTGGTGAGCCAGGAGCAGGGGTTAATTTTAATATACGAGGTTCTAATTCTGTTTTTAGTGCGGGTTCACCATTATTTATCATTGATGGAGTTCAAATAGATGTGAATGAGAGTGAAGTAGCAAGTTCGGGTGTTGGTTCATCATCAAGAATGGACCCTTTAGCAACCATCAATCCTATGGATATTGAGTCTATGGAAGTATTGAAAGATGCCTCAGCTACAGCAATTTACGGTTCACGTGGTGCCAATGGTGTCATCATCATTACTACTAAAAGTGGTAAAAAAGGGAAATTAAATTTAGAATACACCTCATCATTAGGGTTTTCTGAAGCGGCAAATAGAATAAATGTTATCAATCCTGATGAGTATGTAAATTATAGAAACTTGCGAGATCCAGGAAATAATTTTACAACTTTAGCAGATGGAAATCCTAGAGATTTTTCTGTTCTTACAAGTAAAAATTGGCAAAATGAGGCCTTGAGAACAGCTACAGTTCAAAATCATTTTATCTCTGCGAGAGGAGCAAGTGACAAATCAAATTACGCTGCTAGTTTGGGTATGGTTGATCAAGAGGGAGTCATCATCCAAAATAACTATCGTAAATACAATGCTAGCCTCAAAATTACACACCAACAAACCGATAAGTTAAAATTAGGATTCACTATGAATTCTGCTTTTACTGAGTTAACAGGCGTTGCTAATAGTGGTGGAGGTGGAGATGAATTTAATGGTGTAGTTCAATTTTTAGTAATTTCTAATCCTTGGGAATTGCCAGATTTAACAGATGAAGAACAATTTGGAAATACAGACTTTTTATCACCTTTATCTTTGATTAATGAAGCTGAAAAAAAAATACGATTTACTAGAACTTTTGGGTCACTGTTTGGTGAATACGATTTTTCCAAACATTTAAAATTTCGATCTTTAGTTGGTGCTAATTTTACAGGGTCAAAACTGCAAGAATTCCACAGTTCCAATAGCTTATTTGGTTTTCGTTGGAATGGAAGAGCACTTATAAGACAAGTGGAATCGAGTACTTACAATTTATCAAATACACTTCGCTTTATGAAAACATTTAATAAAAAACATTTCGTAAATATACTAGCAGGTGTGGAAGTTGCCAGATATAATAATGATACTTTCTTCAATGACATTACTGGTTTTGAAAATCAATCCCTAGGAGTCAATGACATTGGTATTGGACAAGTTTTTAAGGATTTTGGCTCAAATGCACTTGTGTCTAATAGAATTTCTTATTTCACGAGTGCCAATTATATACTGAAAGGTAAGTATTTATTTACAGCTAATTTTAGAGCAGATGCCTCTGATAGATTTGGTGCAAAAAACAGATGGGGCTATTTTCCTGGAGCAGCCTTTGCGTGGAATGTTCACAAGGAAAAGTTTATTAAAAACATCCCTCAAATAAATCAATTAAAATTGCGAGCAAGTTACGGACAAACAGGAAATGAAAGAATACCTCCATTTAGTTTTGCAGGTGGAATGGAAAACGCTTATTATGCAAGTAACGATCAATTGAATTTTGGATTGGCACCAAGTTCTCTTGAAAATTCAAACTTAAAATGGGAGACAACCACTCAGTTTGATGCAGGGTTGGATGTAGGACTTTTTAACGATAGAATTCATTTTACTGCTGATTACTATAATAAGCAAACCACTGATATGCTCATCAACGCTCCTATTCCAGCTCAATCAGGTTTTAACTCTCAGTGGCAAAATCTTGGAGCAATTGAAAACAAAGGGTTTGAGTTTAGTTTAAGTACTATAAACATCAATAAATCTAACTTTAAATGGTCAACAGATTTTAACATTAGTTTCAATAGAAACAAAATAAAAGATTTAGGAAATGTTGCATTTATACCAACAATTATTGGAGGTGGATGGATTACCAATCCAGGTAGAGTAATCGTAGGTCAACCAATTGGAAGCATGCATGGCTTTGTCTTTGATGGCATTCATCAAACAGGAAATACTGATGGTGCTATTCCAGGAACCATCAAATATAAAGATTTAAATGATGATGGCTTTATCGACGATGAATATGATAGAACCGTTATTGGAGATTCAAATCCATTGCATACAGGAGGTTTAAACAATTCGTTAACGTTTAAAAACTTTACTTTTTCCTTTTTCTTTCAATGGAGCTATGGAAACGAAGTATTCAACGCAGCTAAACTTAGAACAAACGGTTTTCAGCCTTTTATGAATATTACCAGAGATTATTATGAAAATGCTTGGACACCAGAAAATGCCTCAAATATTGCTCCAGCGTTTGGTAAAATGGAACAAGTAGCATCAAGTTATTTTGTTGAAGATGCCTCTTTTTTGCGATTAAAAACGGTAAACTTTTCTTATGACGTTCCAAATCAAGTATTCAAAAATTATGCAATAACTGGAATTTCGTTGTTTTTATCAGCTAATAATTTATTCACAATTACTAATTATACCGGTTTTGATCCAGAAGTAAGTTCAAACAACCAATTGTTACCAGGATTTGAAAGATTCTCCTATCCAAGAGCAAGAACAATAACCCTAGGTTTAACTATTAAATTATAATCGTATGAAAAATCTTAAAATTTATATCGCAGTTCTTTTTATAGCAATATCCATTTCTTGCAATGAAGATATATTAGATTCGCAACCATTATCTTTTGTTACAACCGATAATTATTATAAAACACCTGAGGAGGCAGAAATTGCATTGACAGGAGTTTACAATATCCTTTCTGCCAATACTGTTCAAGGCTTTGGGAATAATTCAACCTATTCAAGAAGTTTGATGATTATGCTTAATGGAGCCACAGACGAAGTTCTTGTAAGTAACAATAGCATAAATCCTGATCATGCAGTTTGGGGAAATGGCACATTTACTGCCCAAAGTAATTTTGTAAATGAGACATGGGTATTTTTATATTCAGGAATCAGTAGAGCCAATTATTTGATTGATAGAATTGAAGCTATTGAAGGTTTTACAGGAAATAGAAAAAATGAAATCATAGCGGAGGCAAGAATGATGCGAGGTTTTTATCACATGATTTTATCTATGATGCATGGAGGTATTCCTTTATATGATGGCGTAAATCAAGATATCAATAAACCCAGAAATACCATTCAAGAAGTGTACAATTTAGTTCTTGCAGATTATAAATTTGCCTATGAAACATTGAATGATAGAGCTCCTGTTCAGGGAAGAGCAAACAAATGGACAGCTGCAGGATTTTTAGCAAAAGCACACACCTATTTGGCAAGTGCAAAAAACTCAGGGTTAAATGGTTTTATTGATATTAATAGTTTTGAATGGGTAGATAGCAATCAACATTATACAGAAGCATTAACGTATACTCAAGCGATTGTTTCAAATAGTGGGTATGTACTTACTCCAAAATACGATTATTTGTTTAGAGAAACCACCAAGCAACAGCAGTATGAGGAAACTTTATTAGCTGCCGAAGCAAGTTCAAATGCTACTAGAGATGCAATTCAACTTTTAGCAAATACATTTTTGGCTCAAGGAAATCAAAATACAACAGGTGGAGGTTTTGGATGGTTCCGCCCTACAGATGAATTGCATAAAAAATTCGTGGTAGGTGATTTTAGAAGAGATCATAATTTAACTGGTAATTTGAATTCAACCAATTCTTTTGAAATGATTGAAGGAGTTAAATATTTTGTACCAAGAAGTCTTCCAAATACAAATGTTGGATTTTATTGTATAGGTAAATATCGATTGATTGACCCTGCTTTAAAAGTCGTTCCAAATTGGGCTTCAACAATGAATTTACCCATTTTAAGATTTGCTGATGTTTTATTGCTACATGCAGAAGCTCAATATTTTTTGGGAAATGAAGCAGGTGCAAGAACAACATTATCAATTTTAAGACAAAGAGCTGTAGTAGCGGGATCAACAGTAACAGTGCTTAATAATGCGTATCAAAAAGCAGATTTTTTAGAAGAATTGCTTGATGAACGTGCACGTGAATTATGTTTTGAAAGTTGGAGAAGAATAGACCTAGCTCGGTTTAATAAATTCGATGAAACCATAAACAACTTGTCCACAAGCGAAGGTTTTTTCAACAGAATTACTGTACCAACCATTCAGTCCAACTGGAGGCCTGAACGTGTTTGGTTACCAATACCAACTATTCAAAGAGATTTAAACAATAATTTAATTCAAAATCAAGGATATTAACTAAAACTAAACATTATGAAAAAAATTTACACACTTTTATTACTTTTATTTATAAATACGGTATTATTCTCTCAAGACATTGATTTCACTAACAATGCTGGAACTGGAGATAAACTTTGGTCAACCGCAACCAACTGGACTCCTAATGGTGTTCCAAGTGCAGCAAATACTGTTCGATTACCATTAGTTGTTGAATCAATAGTTGATGCAGATTTTACAATCACAAAAATTCAAACACCTTTTTCAACTTTAGGAGATGTTGCAGTTGGTGGCACAAATACCATAACTATTAATGCCGCAGTTGCGAATGCAATTGCTATTGAAAATGCCTCTGGGAATGATGTGAGTTTAATTTTTAAAGGAAAAGTTAATATTAATAATCCAGCAGGTTTCTCAAATATGAGAAATGCTAACGGAACTGGAAATACCATTGAATTTGCAGCTGGTTCATTACTTACACTTTCATCTGGTTTTCAGCCTTCATCAGGAGCAAATAATAACTTTATTTTTAATGGAAATATTGATGGAACAGGTAATTTTCGATTAGGTGCAAATACAACTGCAACATTTGGTAACACAGTATCAAATACAGGTTATGCAGGAGAGTTGGTTCAATTACTTAATTCCTCTATTATTGTAAACACTGCGGATGACGTTGTTTTTTACGACGGATTAAAAATACAAGTGAATGGTAATAATGCTTCAGCTACTTTAAACGGTGCAAATGTTTTTAATAGTGGGATTATAGTTGGAGGAACAAATACATATACATTGAATGTTAATAAAAACCAAAATGCCATGACGAACATCATTTTTCAAGGTGGTGGAACATTAAATTTGGCAGTTGACAATGCTGTTACAAATCTATATTTTGCTAATAATTCAGCCAATGATTGGTTAACAGGAACTATAAACATCACAGGTTTTAAAAAT
The DNA here is from genome assembly GCA_051275585.1 of bacterium. GTDB lineage: Bacteria > SAR324 > SAR324 > XYD2-FULL-50-16 > JBNMNM01 > JBNMNM01. The sequence goes on from JBNMNM010000112.1 coordinate 7,938, forward strand.
GGAGTAATTCGTTTTGGAACAGATAATACAGGATTGACTGCAGGTCAATTATCTCAAATCAAAGCAACTGGAATCACAGCTTTTGCATTAGATAGTGATGGATACTTGATTGATGCAGCAACAGCATCACTTAGTGATTTTGAAGAGAATACTATCAATCCTATAGCATATCCAACGTTAGCATCTGATAAAATCTATTTCACAAAACTTCAAAATAATGTCAAAATTTTTGATATAACTGGAAAAGTTTTGGTTCATAAAACAGCTGTTGACCAATCAGAAATCGAGGTTGAAAATTTATCATCTGGAATGTATTTTATAGTATTTGATAATAAAAAAGTGGAAAGATTCCTAAAAAAATAACCTTTCAAAGAATCTATGAAAAATCGATTGTTGGTTATT
>JBNMNM010000113.1:0-8281 GCA_051275585.1 bacterium
TCTAGTTTTTCTTGAAATAGACTTTTGAATTTGGGATCAAATCTAGCTTCAACAAAATCGCCTTCCATTGAAGAAAGCTCACCTTTATCATGAAGATTCAGTACCATTGCTTTTACTCTCGTCGTTAATTAGGAGGATACACCGATTGATATAACTCCAAAAAGTCTTGAGGTGATAAATTCTCTGGACGTAAGTTGTGATATTTTTCTTTAATCTCATCACTTAGCTTTCCAAACAACTCAGGTTCATTCTTTTTTATGTAGGATAGTAAAATTTTTCTTCTTTGGTTAAACATTTTTTGTACAAACTTAAAAAAGACCTCTTCATTTTCGATAGATACAGCCTTTGGAGTCAATTGAATTACTGCTGAATCTACTCTTGGAGGTGGAGTAAATGAGGATGGTGGAACTTCACAAACCCATTTTACATCAAAAATATTACCTGCAATTACGGATAAAACTCCATACTCTTTCTTTGATTTTCCTGTTCCATCATCACAAATTCGTGTTGCGACCTCTTTTTGAACCATAACTGTAAATGATTCAAACTGATTTCGATACTTCGCAAAAAGAAAAAATAGAGGAGAAGAAATATTATAAGGAAGGTTTGCAACTAATTTCATTGGTTTCTTTGATTCAGGCTGTAATTCATCCCAATCAAAGTTTAAAACATCTCCTTCAACCAAACGGAACCGATCTTGATCTGCATCTTTAAAACGATTTCGGATTTTTGCTACTAAATCATAATCAATTTCAATAACAGTTAAATGTGCTTTTGTATCCCACAAATGCGTGGTTAAAGCGCCTCTTCCTGGGCCAATTTCAACTACATAATCTTCAGAAGTAAGATTTGCCGCCTGGATAGTTTGCTGAATCACATTTTGATTGGTAAGAAAATGCTGACCAAATCTTTTTTTTGCCTGAATTTTTTTTGTCATTTGCGTTGATTTTTTGCCAATCGTTTCGCCATAAAACGAGAAAATGCTTGGTTTAGCTTTTTCTCTCCAATATTTGCAGAACATTGTTTACTTTTATCTGCAATCTCTTTTGGAATGATGATTTCTTTTTTAGGCTCAATTGTAGATTGGTTAGGTTTAATGAGAGGTAGCTCTTCTTCAAAAGCTCCTACTTGAAACTTTAAAGTTTTAATTTTTCGATGCTTACAAATACTTGCAATATATTCCAAGATATTTGCAGTCTGATATTTTAAATGATGCGAATAAGCAGCATCTGAAGTTCGAATAATTAAGGCATGATGATTGATGATTTTTTGAGGGCGAATTTTAGTCGCAAGTTGTTCGCCAACAATAATTCCCCAATGCTTTTGAATTTTTGCAAGTGTCAAAACATCATCTAGCTCATAGTTTTTTAGCACTTGAGAAACTTCATCCCCAACATTGCTCATTCTTTGATTTCTGATAGGAGGAGATTTTTTAATCTTCTCGTCCCGAGTAATTCGCAAACTTTGCATATTTACCTATAAAAGCTAGTCGGACTGTCCCTGTCGCCCCATTTCGATGTTTTGCAATTGCAATTTCAGCAATTCCTTTATCAGGAGTATTTTCGTTATAAATCTCATCTCGATAGATGAACATAATAATATCAGCATCTTGCTCGATTGCTCCTGACTCACGAATATCAGACATTTGAGGTCGTTTTTCACTTCGATTTTCTAATCCACGATTCAACTGTGACAGTGCAATCACAGGAATATTTAACTCTTTTGCAATTACTTTTAATGTTCGAGAAATATCTGCAATTTCTTGTTCTCGACTTTGCGTATTTTTGGATGTTCTCATCAATTGCAAATAATCAACAACAACCAACGAAACACCATGTTCTGATTCTTTATCGAGCTGTTTACAAATACCATGCAGTTCATAAGTACTAATTGCAGGAGTATCATTAAAGTAAATTGGAATTTGTGAAAGCTTTTGAGTTGCCAATGACAATCGATCCCAATCTTTATCTGATAATTTCCCTGTTCTCATTACATCAGCAGGAATCTTTGATTCTGCAACCAACATCCTTGTTGCTAACTGAGACTTACTCATCTCTAGACTAAAAACTAAAATAGCCCCTTTTGTCTCTGGGCGTGTTGCCGCATATTGAGCAATATTTAGAGCAAATGCAGTTTTTCCCATTGCAGGACGAGCAGCAACGATAATTAAATCTGATGGCTGTAATCCTGATGTAATTTTATCTAAATCAACAAATCCAGTTGGAAGCCCTGTAACCTCATCTGGTTTTTCTGAAAGTTCTTCTAATCGCTCAAAATTTTCTAAAAGAATATCTTGGATATGAGAATATCCTTTTTTTCCCGTATTTAGAGCAAGTTCATTAATTTTACTTTCTGCTTTTGCAAGCAGTTCACTAACATCTTTTGTTGGATCTCTACTTTCCTGAACAATTTCGGTCGAAGTTTTAATTAAATCCCGAACAGTACTATGATCTCGAATAATTTGAGCATAGTATTGAATATTAGCCGTATTTGGAACTGATTCTGTTAGCTCTGCTAAGTAGGCAAATCCACCATGCTCTTCGAGCTTGTTCATCCCTTCTAAACGATTTGCAACCAACAATTCATCAATCGGCTTATTTTCGTCAGCTAAATCGAGAATACATTGGAAAATGTCTTGATGAGCTGGAAAATAGAACGTATTTGGCTTAATGCTCCCTAGAATCTCATTGAGGGAATTATTATCGATAAGGACTGACCCCAATAAAGCAAGCTCTGCTTGTTTGTCATGAGGCATTCCCATTATTTGGTTTTCCGCTGTCATCATAGAGTTCATTTACCACTTAATAAGTCCAATCCAGATGTATATCTAAGGCCAAACCATTTTTTTTGAAGTTCAATTTTACTGTGATTTAGTTGAGCTTTCGCTCTATTTTGTTCTGTTTGAGCATCAATATATTTTTCTTCTGTTGATAATCCTGAATCGTAACGACTTTTCTCAACTCGAAAATTTTCTTTTTCTTTTTTTAGAATCAATTGATTTAATTGATAATCATTCAAAGCATCTTGTAAAAACTGATAAGCATTTTCTAATTCTTGTAAAATAGATTTTTCCTTTTCCTTCTTATCTTTCTTCTTTGCTCGAATTGCCAAAGATGCAGACAAAACTCGGCTATTGCTGGTCACAGTGGTACTATCTGATGTTCCATGACCAGGAAAGAATTGAATCTCTGCTGAAAACTGATTGCTGTTCGTATCTCCAGTACCTATTGAAGATGACAATGCACTATAATGCCCTCCCCAACGATATGAAACTTGCAGACCAATGCTATGGTTTAATTCACTGGAGCTTGTTTTCACTCCTGAGGTTTCCGTATCAGTTTGTGTTTTTTGACTACTCAAACTGAAATACACCTGCGGAGCTAGGATAGATTGGGTTTGGGTGAATTTATGTTTTAATTCTACAATTGCCCAATCAAATTGTCGAAGCTCGATTCGATTTTTTAACGCTATTTCTCGATACTCTTTAAAATCAAGGACTTTAATTTTATCAAGTAAAATCAAAGGCTTTACATCTAAATTTATTTCTTTAATTCCTGTAAGGCTCTGAATTTTACGGTATAACCGAGCCTTTTTCGTCTTCTCTTTTTTGAGTAAACTTAGATTCTGTGCCCATGAAACTTGAAACTGTAAAACACCTAATTTCGTAGAATATCCAAGTGCTTTTCTCTTTTTTAATCGTTCAAATTCTTTTTTGCTCTGAATTGTTGCTTCCTTCAATATTTGAATTTGATTTTCACTTTTCCAGTAATCTAACCAAGGTTGAATCAAGTCCCACTCCAAGAATCGTTCTTGGCTCTGAATTTTGATTCGATTCATTTCCTTTTGATCATTTGCCTGATAATATTTTGCCTTATCTAAGCCACCATCATAAATATTATAAGATAGCCCTAACTCTTGAGCTGTACTTAATTTTGTTGTTAATGATGTACGACTTGAGTCATATGAATACGACAAATTCACGGTTGGAATATATGCTTTTTGTAATAATTCTTGGTACTGAAGACGAATGAGAGAACCTTGATCTCGTAGCTTCTGTAGTAGTGTGTCACTTTTAAAAGTAGTTTGAAGGGCTTGATGAAAAGAGGTTTCTTTTGCATCAACTGATGAACACCATAGCCCCAAAAAAATAAGAAAATAAAACCAGTTTTTCATGATGTATGAAGTTATTTTTTATAGTGAGTCAAAAAATAATCTGAAACCCATTCACTTCTGATTCTAGTTCCTTCATGACAACTTCCTAGTTTTATCCGAGGCTTAGAACTTCCATGAAAATCAGAACCACCTGAAATCATAAAATCAAATTCTTCCGCATATTTTCGAAATTTTTTCATCCGACCACGATTATGTGCAGAAGTATAAATTTCCATACCATCCATTCCCATTTCTTTTAATTCTTTAAAGTAAACAGGAATTTCTTCATCTTCTAAATAAAGGGATGTAGGATGAGCAACAAATGCTTTCCCACCAGCATCATGAATCATATCAATGGCTTCTTGTGGTTGAAAAATTTCTTTCTCAACATATGCTTTCCCAATATTATCAGCAAGATAGACTTGAAATGCTTCTCGAAAATCTTGAACAACACCTTTTGCCATTAAAACATTTGCAATATGAGGACGTCCCATTGTTGCTTCTGGTCCTGCAACTTTTAAAACATCGTCAAAAGTAATATCAATACCTAGATTTTGTAGCTTCTCAATAATTTGCTCATTACGACTTCCTCTAGCATTTTTATATTCTACTAATTTAGCTTGCAAATTTTTTGAGTGAATATCAATATTATAGCCCAAAATATGCATGGTTCCTTTTGGGTAAATTGCACTAATTTCTATACCTGGAATGATATGAATTCCATATTTTTCAGCTTCTTTTTGAGCAAGAGGAATACCTGCAAGGGTATCATGGTCAGTAAGTGAAATTGTTTTAATCTGCCGACGATATGCCAAACGAACCATTTCTTCTGGAGTAAGAGAACCATCTGACATGGTTGAATGCATATGCAAATCAACCCATTTTTCCAAAGGCAAGATTGTTATTTTCATAGCTTTATTTGATCAAAGATCTAACATTTTTAAGTAGTAAACTTTGGATTTAGAAGGATCTCTTTTTCCTTACTATTTTGTGTTCTTGTTGTAGAAAAATCGGTGGCCGTGAAGATAAATCAATTCATAAGAAAGGGAAAGGATAATCCGAAAAGGTTTTCTATAAATACTTTAAAATCAATAAAGTACATTTAACTATGATAAACCAGACAGATAAATTTGCTCAAAAGCATCAAAAAAAGTTTTTTTTTTATAAATTTAGTCAAAATTTTCTTCTTATATTTTGTCTTCTTTTATTTGCAACGAATAGCTTTGCATTTGGTTCAAAATGCTTTTGGAAACGAATTGGAGAAGTTTTTGTACCTGGACTTGGTTATGCTTTCAGTAATCAACTTGATAAGGCAGTCCTTTTTGGTGGAAGTCGTTGGATTTGGGATCACAATGCATCACAAGCTGCTGAAAGTGAATATTATGAAGAGGACTCTGATAAAATTTATGTAACCACAAGTAAGGATGATTCTACTAGTGGAAAAGAGGAACTTGATATTTATATGAATCGAGAAACTTGGGATTATCAGTTTTATAGTCGTCTAAGTTTTAATACTGCCATGATCAGTTTCTGGGATATGTATGAGCATGATTGTAAACCAAATACTGATACTTATGGAAAACTCTTCGCTCCTCTTCGGTTTGATCACTTTTATAACAAATGGACATTTTGGTTACCTGTAGGAGTAATGCTGTATAGTACTCAAAATTTTGATAGTGACCTAAAAATTACATGGCATCTAGGAAGAGGACTAAGCAAAAGTCGACTTCGTAATGATGGGCTTCCTATGAACTACTCAACAGGATTAGGGGAAGAAATGTTATTTCGAGGAACTATTCAGAAATCACTTTTTGGTCATTTTAAAAGTTGGGGCTGGTCACCAACTACAAGTCGTCATTCAGCAATTTGGCTTGGAGCTGCTATATTCGGAGCTGCACATACTGGAGATGGCTTTTCTGCAAATGCTCAGTCAGCATTTTTATTTGGACTTTATCAAGGCTATGTCTATCAACCAAATAATGAAGAATTTGATCTAATTACAGCCATTGCTATTCATTCGTGGTGGAACACTTTATTATTCTATGCAATTCTTAATAACTCTGAAGTTGTAGAAACTGATCAGGCTGTTGAAGTTCCTTTGATGTTTGTTCATTTTCGTTTTTAGTTTTTTATGATCAATTTTTTTCAAAAAAAAAGCACTCTAAATCAAATGATAAAGAGTGCTTTTTAAAATCAATTTAATTCGATTTGATTATCGTTTTACACGCTTAACCGCATCTTTATAAACTTGATTACCTGAATCTTTTGCAAGTGCTTCTGAGTAGTATTTGTGTGCTTGTAACGCTTCACCAATAGACTCATATGCAAGACCTAAATTAAACAAATCAGCTTTGCCTTTTCCATTAAGGCCAGACAATCGGTTAATTGCTTTTTCATAAGCATTTCCATTTAGGTAGTTTACAGCAATTGCATCACCAGATGCAATTTTAAGCTCTGTTGTTTCTGTATATTTTGTGATCTTTTTCAAGAACTGAGTCATGATTTGTCCAGCTAATCGAGTTTTAATATCAAGATTAGTTAACAAAATTGATGGATTATTTTTTAATTTTCCACCTTGTGCAAGAAATTCATCTGGATCACCAGAAGCAAGTTTAAGCTTGTCTGCGGCTGCGGATAGATTTCCTAACAATGACTCATCTTTTTGATATGTATCTTGGATGATCGATTTCAAAGTTTTAGGAAGATGACTTGTTCCATCTTCTCCACCAGTTTTCTTTACATAGTAACTTCGGAAAGTTTGTGTTGGAATAATCTTTTTTCCATCACTTTTTCGGATGAAGTCAAACTGCACTTCCATTGCTGCAATTTTTTCTACGTATGGAGTAGGAACTTTAAAACCTTTTTTCATTGTAGCACGATATAAAGCTTCCCCACCAGCAAAGGCAATTTTAAGTCCAATTTTTTGTTTCCAATTTAGGCTCTTTGGTATGTACTTGTTTTTTGCAAGAACCATATAAAGAGGTTTTTCTAAACCTTCTTTTGTGAACTCATAGTACTTAACTTTTGCGTGAAGAACTCCAGTGCTTGTTGGATCAGGAATTACTCCTGTAAAACCACTATTCTCACCTGAAGTATTTAGCAGTCGGTATTCACCAGATTTAGATAATCCAGCAACTAATACTCCACGAAGGATATTTGCAGCTTCTCCATTAGCAGTAAACTTGTTTACTGTTGGTACAATTGTTCCTTTTGCTTCCCATTTTTTATCTTTTGGAAGTGTAGGAAGAGCAATCATCTGACCTTGCTGGTTATCAAACTTACCCATAGAAACTGATTTAACATTTTTTATGGGTAGTTGAGATGGCCGAGATACAACAAAAGTTAATTTTGGTGCACAAGAAGCCAGCAATAACAGTAGAATTGCAAACAGGCTAAACCGTCTCAAACTATTTTTTCTAGTCTGCATGGACAACTCCATTAATAGTAATCATTGAACGATAACTTTTGATTGAAAATAAATTATTTTTTTGATGCTAATTGTTCTCGAACAATCCGACTTTCACGCTTAAGTCGCTCAATTCTTCCAACACCTTGAGCAAACATTAAGTTTTTCTTGGCTTTACCAAGAGCGTCTTCATAGTGGATTTTCGCAACACCAAACTCACCAATAGCTTCATAACAAAGTCCTAAGTTATAAAGATCTGCCGCTTTTTTCTTTGCATTTTTGTTTAACATTTTGATTGCTGTTTTATAAGCTCCTGCTTCAATTAGCAGTTTTGCCGTAGCATCTCCACCACTTGCAATTGAATATGCAACTCGTTGTTGAGTTACAGCAATACGACGTACAAACTTAGCAGCAATTGACTCTGCCATATCAGAAACAATTTGAGTAAAGTTAGGAAGTACTAGATCAGAATCTTCTAGTTTATTCTTCTTATCTCCTTTCTCATCTGATTTTGATAATGCAGTTCCAGCAGCAGTACTTATAGCAGCAATTTGTTCCGCTAAACTAGCAGGTTTTCCACCTAATTTATGAGCAAACTGTCGACTATCAAAAGTTACAGCAACAATATTTGTTGGGTTTAAGCCTGTCAGTTTCATCTCAAGGGATAAATTTCCTCGAACACTTTTATATGGCCAAAATGTAACTGCTTCTACAGTGTAATCA
>JBNMNM010000114.1:0-8270 GCA_051275585.1 bacterium
GATGAAATTTACTTTTTTCTCTAGCGAACCTGTTGACAAGAGTGCTTTTTTCAATGGGAAACGGAATCCAACAGAAAGCAGAGCTTTAAGTAGAGCTTCATTGAAATCATCTCCTAAACATCCAACCTCTCCAGTAGAAGCCATCTCAACACCTAAAGTAGGGTCAGCTCCAGCCAGACGAGTAAATGAAAAGTGAGATGCTTTAACACCAACATAATCAAGCTCCATAAAAGAACGTTGATTATTTTTAGTTTCACACCCAAGAATAGCTCTTGAAGCAACTTCAACAAAGTTTTCTTTACATACTTTTGAAACAAAAGGAAAACTACGACTTGCTCGAAGATTACACTCAATCACTTTTACCGCAGTGCCTTTTGCAATCAACTGCATATTAAATGGCCCTGTAATTTCAAGTGCTTTAGCAACTTGTTGAGCAATTTTCTTCACTCTTCTTGTTGTTTCTAAATATGTTCTTTGTGGTGGAAGAACTAATGTCGCATCACCTGAATGAACTCCAGCATTTTCAACATGCTCAGAAATCGCAAATAAGATAACTTCACCTTTATTGGCAACAGCATCAATTTCAATTTCTTTTGCACCTTCCATAAACTTAGAAATTACAACTGGATGATCTTTTGAAAGAGTTGTTGCCTTACTTAAGAAACGCTCTAATTCTTTTGCATTTGTTGCCACTCCCATTGCTGCACCACTAAGTACATAAGAAGGACGAACAAGAACTGGATAGTTTACTTTATCAGCAAAATCTTCCGCTTCTTTCAATGAAGTCAGTTCACTCCACTCTGGTTGATCAATACCAATCGAATCTAGTAAACTAGAAAATTTATGTCGATCTTCAGCACGATCAATTTGTTCTGGTGAAGTTCCAAGAATATTTGCTCCCATATTTGAAAGTGGAAGAGCTAGGTTATTTGCAACCTGTCCACCCATTGAAAGCAGAATTCCTTTTGGAGCTTCTTTTTCATAAAGATCCATTACGGTTTCTAAACTGATTTCATCAAAATAAAGTCGGTCAACTTCATCATAATCAGTCGAAACGGTTTCTGGATTGTAATTAATTAAAATTGATCGGAAGCCTTCTTTTTTCACTGTTTTCACAGCGTTAACACAACACCAATCAAATTCAACAGAACTACCAATTCGGTATGCTCCAGAACCTAAAACAATTACACTTTCTTTATCTTGAAATTCAATATCATCTTCAGATGCATTGTAAGTTAAATAAAGATAGTTTGTTTTTGCTGGATACTCTCCTGCAAGTGTATCAATTTGCTTCACATAAGGAACTAGACCGTAATTCTTTCGAATTCGACGAATTGTTCTTTCTGAAGAGTCAAGTAAGAGTCCTAATTGTTTATCAGAAAAACCACACTGCTTTGCTTCTTGAATCACATGTTTTGGACAAATACCACCTTTATATGCAGTCGCAAGATCTGCAACTCTCATAATATTTTCAAGCTTATACAAGAACCAACGATCAATATGAGTGTGTGAATGAATGTCATCAACAGTCATTCCCATATTAAACGCATGTGGAATTGAGAAAATCCTTTCATCTGTTGGATTTTCTAATTCTTGAATAATTTCTTCTTTAGTATCTCGTTTTCCTAATACATCAGGATTACAATTGAAACCTAATGCTCCAATTTCAAGCATTCGTAGTGCTTTTTGGATTGCCTCTTGGAAAGTTTTCCCAATTGACATTACCTCACCTACCGATTTCATACTTGAACCAAGTTTATTGGATACAAGTTTGAATTTCTTCAAATCCCAACGAGGAATTTTTATAACAACATAATCTAGTGCAGGCTCAAAACAAGCCATTGTAGAAAGTGTAATTGAATTTTTTAGCTCAGTAAGTGAATAACCAAGAGAAAGCTTAGCAGCAACAAAAGCCAAAGGATAACCAGTTGCTTTTGAGGCAAGTGCAGAACTTCTAGATAGTCTAGCATTTACTTCAATCACTCGATATTCTTCAGAGTGTGGATTAAGTGCATATTGAATATTACACTCTCCAACAATTCCTAAATGCCGAATTGTACGAATCGCAACTTCACGAAGTTTATGGTACTCGCTGTTTGTCAAAGTCTGACTTGGAGCGATAACAATTGATTCTCCTGTATGAATTCCAAGAGGATCAAAATTTTCCATATTACAAACAGTAATACAGTTATCATAAACATCACGAACTACTTCGTATTCAACTTCTTTCCAACCTTTCAGATATTCCTCAACTAAAACTTGAGAAGTATGTGAAAGAGCTTTAGTTACAAGTTCCTTTGCTTCTTTTTTATTCCAACAAACACCAGAACCAAGACCACCAAGAGCAAAAGCAATTCGGATCATTACAGGGTAACCAATGTCATCTGCAACTTTTAGAGCTTCTTCAACAGACTCTGCGGCTTCACTGTTTGGTGTATCTACTTGGATTTCGTCTAGTTTTTCAGCAAAAAGCTTTCGATCTTCAGTCGAGTTAATAACATCAACTGGAGTTCCAAGAACCTGAACATCATATTTTTCTAGTGTTCCACGAGAGTCTAATTCTATTCCACAATTAAGGGCTGTTTGCCCTCCAAAGGAAAGTAGAATTCCATCAGGTCGCTCCTTTTTAATTACACCTTCAATCATATCATGTGTAACTGGGAGCAAATAGACTTTATCAGCTAAATGATCACTAGTTTGAATTGTTGCAATATTTGGATTTACAAGAATGGTTTCAACCCCTTCTTGTTTTAAGGCTTTAATTGCTTGGCTTCCAGAATAGTCAAACTCTCCAGCTTCACCAATTTTTAGAGCCGCACTTCCTAAAACAATAACCTTCTTTATGCTATGCACCATTGTGAATATCTAGCCTTAAGCGTGAATTAAATGGAGTGAATCATCAAAAAAAGAATTATAAACTGCTTACAAATTCATCAAATAAAAATGCAGTATCTACAGGTCCTGGCCATGATTCAGGATGAAATTGAACACTTCGGAACGGTTTCGAACCATGTCGAATTCCTTCGTTACTTCCATCATTTGCATTGAAGAACCACGGTTGCCAATCTTCAGGCAAAGTTTGGTCATCAATAGCATAACCATGATTTTGTGAAGTAATATAACATCGTTTTGTTCCTACTTGTACACATGGTTGATTTTGTGCACGATGTCCAAACTTCATTTTATAACTTTGGGCTCCAGCAGCTAAAGAAAGAATTTGATGCCCTAAACAAATTCCAAAAATTGGTTTTGTTTTTTCAAGTTGTTTTTGAACATGTCCAACAAGTTCTGGTACTTTAGTAGGATCTCCAGGACCATTTGAAAGCATTAAACCATCAAATTGTTCACCAGAAAAATCATAATTCCAAGGTACTCTTAATACAGAAACACCTCGATCTAAGAAGCTACGAACAATATTATTTTTACAGCCAGTATCAACTAAAAGAACTCGTTTTTTCCCACCTTCATAAAGAATTGGTTCCTTAATACTTACTTCAGCAGCAAGGTTTCTTTCTTGAGGATTGTTAAAAGGAATGTCTTTTCCCTCACTAACTAGTTTTGCTAGTTGAGTTCCATGATTCCGTAGTTGTTTTGTCAAAGCTCTAGTATCAACACCTTGAATCCCAGGGATTTTATACTCAATCATCCATTCTTCTAAACTTTTCACAGCATTCCAATGGCTATGATTTTCAGATAAAGATGTGATTACAATTCCTTTTACTTGGATTTTTTCAGACTCAAAATGGCGATGAAGTTGATCTGCAAAGGAGGCATCAGGAATCCCATAATTTCCGATTAAGGGATATGTAAATATGATGATTTGTCCAGTATATGAAGGATCTGTTAAAGTTTCTGGATACCCTACCATTCCAGTATTGAATACTAACTCACCAGCAACGGAGGTATTGTGTCCAAAGGCTTTTCCAGAAATAACTGTACCGTCTTCTAGAACTAATTCCATGAATTCACCAATTTTGAGATTTATTGTTCAAGTTTCCCAAGACTATTTCTTAAAACTTTCATTTAAAAACTCGCAAAAACGTTATGATAGCTCACCTAGCAGAATCCGTAAAAATTGGGTATCTGAAAAGACAAAAAATGCAATCAAAAGTCTTTCTTTCTCTAAGAACTTTCCTCTATCTTGATAAAGGAAGTTTAAATGCTTTCGAAGGACGACAAAAATTGTATTTTTTTTTCCATTTCGACGAAAGAGTATCTCTATCAATTTCAACAAAACCTAAGCCTAGAAAAAAAGGCCACATTTTCTCTTCAACACTCAAAGAAAAAACATATTTTTTACCCATTTCCTTAGCTGCTTGGATCATTTTTTTTGCAACAGACCTTGCTCTGCCTCTTCCTTGATAGCGTGGAAGAGTACAAAAAGTAGCAAGCTCTGCACAATCGTCATAATCTTTTAATAATGCTGTAGCAACAATAGAACTGTTTACCTTATAAACAAAAAAGTTTTGAATTTGCTGTGAAATTTCTTCTTCAGAAATAGGCAAAATACTTCCACTCAAAACATGAGATTTAATAAGTAAAGACAGTTCCATTACATCAGACAACTCTCCTTTATAAATTTCGTTTGTATATTCACTAGTAAAAAGAGTTCCATTTCCACGATGAGTAAAAATTTCTTGAAATAAACTCCCCCGAGTTCCTTCTAATAAAACCAAATCTAAATCCAAGGAATGATTTTTTTCATAAATAAACTGTAATCGCTCTTTTCCAATATTAATATTTTTAGAAGAAGCTAAAAATGTTTTTACTTCTGATGGTGTAGGATAAGAGTAAAATCTATTATCAACTTCTAGTCCTTTTAAAGAGGAAACAAAAAAAACTTTGTTTGCATTAAATTCGTTTGCAATTTCTAATGACTGAGAATCAAAATCTAAAGCGGAGTTATAACCTGAGTTTTCTTTTCCTTCTAATAAAAGAATTGGAATTTGATGATTCTTTAATGAATTCCAAATTATACTTTTTAGTTCATCTGATGTTAATTCTTCAGTAATAGAAAATAGTTGGAATGTACATCCTCTTTGATTCCAAAATAAAATATCTTCTTTTGATAACTGACTTTTTCGACAAAATAAAATCAATTGAATATGTGATGATTGTAATACTCTCAAATCTATCATCATTTTTGAGAAAGAAATTTTTTCTTCAAAAACTAGTGCAAATAAATGCTCTCGAAAGCGATAAGAATAATGAAAAAGTTCTAACGCATTGAGCATTTGTGTTTCAATTACATCATCACTATTAGTTCCACTTAAATTATGAGTCTGTATTGTCATTTTTAGTGCTAAATGATAGGTAATCTGAAATTTAATTGAAGGATAATAAAAACCAACACAGTACTAAATATGAGTTTAGACCAACAAGATCTTGAAAATAATCAAGTTCATTATGATAGAATGCCCTTCTTAGAACACTTAGGAGAGCTACGTACACGATTGATTCGTTGCTTTTTTGCTCTTTTAGTTTGTGTTTTAGTCGCCTATAATTTTCGAATAGAAATTCTTGATTTTATTCGAAAACCAATTGATGCACCACTAAAAAAATATACACACAATTATAAAGTTACAACGCCCCAAATCAAACCAAAAGACCTTAGCAAATATAATTGTCAATGTACAGAAACGAAACAAGAAACTTCTAAGAAAGATAATTCACCAAAAAAGACATTAACTAATCAAGTATCTAAGAAAGATGCTCTAAAAAAGAATATTTTAATTAAGAAAACAACTAAAGAAGGAAAAACACAAACAAAGTCTCTTCAATTATCTTGTTCTTGTACAATAAAAACCAAAGCAACAAAAGCAGTCAAACCTGTAGAAACAAAAGGATACTCTTCAATGGTATTTATTGATTTACCTGAAGTTTTCTTTTCTCAAATGAAAGTTGCTTTTTTTGCGGGCTTATTTTTCTCTTTTCCATACTTACTAATGGAAATATGGAGCTTTGTTGCACCTGCATTATATCGTGGAGAAAAAAAGCTTTTTTGGGTTTTTGCCTTAGCAACTTTTGTCTGTTTTACTGGTGGAGCACTATTTGGATATACAACAGTATTTCCTTATGGATTCGATTTTTTCTTGAGTTTAACACAGCCCGAAAAAATTATGCCTTCTCTGTCAATTGGGCAATACCTTTCCTTTAGTTTAAAACTCTTATTTGCATTTGGTATTATCTTTGAGCTTCCATTAGTAATCTTTGTTCTTTCAAGAATGGGAATTCTAACTCCTGAATTTCTTATTAAAAATATACATTATGCAATTCTAGGAATTTTTGTTGTCGCAGCAATTTTAACACCTCCAGATCCATTTACAATGCTCTTGATGGCAGCACCATTAGTTTTACTCTACATCATAGGAATTGCTGTTTCTTTTGTTGGTGTAAATCGAAAAAAAGTTGCTCTACGAGAAAAGGGTTATGATGATGAAGTCATGCCTTAACTGAAGGATACTTCCAAATTTGAATTGCAATGTTAGCAAGCTCTTTTGCTCGTTTGTTAATGTTGCTTTCATTCCAGTAGTCTACTTTTCCTAAAAAAGAGTTCAAATGTAATGGACTCTCATTAAATCCTCCTTCAATTGCTTTTTTCTTAGTAAATGAGTGATCACTTAGCTCTGAATTATAAGCAGTTAAAGTTAAGTTTCCAATTGTATGCAAATAAATTTCTTGTATGCTTCCCCAATCATCACCTAACTCTTCTTGCCATTCTTGAGAAAGATTTAAATTTTGTGGGACAATATGTTCAATTGTATAATTTCCAATTGAGATAGTTTCTTTTCGTTCAAAATTTTCTAACTTTTCTAAAAGATATTTTCGATTTCGAAAGTGATAAATATCTTTAATCATTAGAGCTGTAATAAATTCAGTATTTTTTGGAAAACGTCTTTGATTTTTTGCCGTTAGTAAAAGATATTTTACTTGGTTTACATAATTACCTTTTTTTAAACTATGAAGTAAGGATAAAAATAAAGTGCTCATTCGAGTTGTTGGAATTCCACAAGCCGATCGTCGAAAAATATAGCTTTCGATTAAAATAATAATTTCTAAAAAATCATTTTTACTCAGCAAATGCTCTTCATATAGTGAATATAATCTCATAAAAAAAGGATGAGCTACATCAATTTTAACCTGTTTTATATCACGAAATTTTAAGAACAAATCATAATCTTGTTCTTGCAAAAAAACAATTCGAGCATAATAAACGGCATAATGATAAATCTCTTGAACAGCACTCTCAATACTACCTGCTTGTAATTCTACATATTCTTTAAACTTTTGATAAATTAAGCTTTTTTTATAAACCTCTCCCATTTTCAAAGTTAAATAATCTCGAATAAAGCTGTCAAAAAAAAGTGAATATTCCCCTCCAAATTGATTTTCAATAGGAAACCAATAATTACGATACAAACTATTTTGTATCGTAATTTCTTGTCCCATCAAAATAAAATTTCGGATTAAATCAGCTTGAGTTAATGCTAATCCTGTCGAATTTAAACTTTCAAAAATTAATTGGGGATTATCTTCACCTTGTTTCAAGGTTACATCTACAATTAAAAGTTTTTTTAACCCTTCATAAACTTCTAAATGATTAGCAAGAGTTAAATTTTCTAAAAAAAAGTTAAAATTTTCTAGGATTTTTTTTGATGGAGATGAAGGAAGTGGTGCAGAGTCAAGAAGTTTTATTAAAGTTTCTCGATCTGTTTGTGTTAAAAAAAGTTTATATCGTAAATTATCATCCTCATCAGCATTGAAGAGATAATAGTTTTCAATTTTTTTTTGAATAAGAGAAGAGGTAGGATTTTTTTGAACAAATTGAGCTAAAGCAGCAATTAATAGAGTAATTGTAGTAAGTCGTTGTTGTCCGTCAATAATAAGAAGCTTTGGAATTTCTGTTGTTGTATAAAATCCTTCTTCGATATAAACAACTGATCCAATAAAATGACCTTTTTGCTCACTATTTTTTCCTACACGAAGAACATCATTCCATAACTGTTCACAATTTTTAATTGTCCAGCTATAGGTTCGCTGATAAATAGGAACTACAAATTGTCGTGGTGCTTGTAAAAGTTTTACTAATGCTGTTTCTGTTGCTTTCATCCTGAATGCCTCAAGGATCTACAATAAATCACTAAAACGCAAAAAGCCCTTTTAGTAAATAAATACTAAAAGGGCTTTTTAATTTTGTGTCTGGCAATTCTCTACTCTCCCACACAGCTTCCCATGCAGTACCATCGACGCTAAGGAGCTTTACTTCTGTG
>JBNMNM010000115.1:0-8211 GCA_051275585.1 bacterium
TATTATCCTATTTTGAAAAAAATGATTCATAACTACTTGCAAAAGCACTAAGGTACAATCTTAATTTCTTAATCGAAAGTTTTATTTTTCACATTCATGAGCAAAATCATGATTTCCTTTTCAACCCTTTTAGCTTTCTTGTGAATTACTGAAATACCATTTTATAACATCCATCTGAGTTCTTTATGAACACTCCTGCCCAACCTTTGCCCAAAAGCCAAAAAACATATTGGTTCTTTTTACTTCCTCTCTTTTTGCTAAATATTGTTGTTTTTTTAGATCATTTAATGCTGGTTCCTTTAACCACAAAAATTGCAGAAACAACAGGATTACCAATCATTCAAGGTGGATTACTTATTGCCGTTTATCCAGCAGCAGCAGCCGTTTCAGCTTTTTTCCTAGCTCCTTTCTCTGATCGGTTTGGACGAAAAAAAATGATTCTACTGCTTTCAATTGGATTTGCATTTGCGACTGCGGGATTTACCTTCTCAAGTAATGTTTTTAACCTCTATCTTTTCCGTATTCTATCTGGAATTTTTGGAGGACCTATTATCGCAAACACACTTGCTTTTATTGGTGACTCTTTTAATATCAAGCAAAGAACCAAAGCAATTACGACTGTAATTTTAGCCTTCTCAATTGCATCCATTATGGGCGTTCCTGTAGGTGCATGGGCTGGAGATCACTTTGCTTGGCAAGTTCCTTTTATTGCCATTGCGATCATTACAATTTTTTGTGCTTTTTGGATTATTTTTTTAGAGAAAGTTCACACAGGTGCAGAGTCAGGGAATATTCTCAAGCAATATGTTGAATTGATTAATTTATGGAAAATTCCAAAAGTTCGAATTTTGTTTTTGATTCAGTTCTTCATGATTTTTGGACTTTTTGGATTTGTTCCTAATTTGAGTACATGGTTGAGTGTTAATTTTGGGTTCAGTGCAACTCAAATCGGATTGTGTTACATGCAGGGTGGAATTGGCGGTTTTATTGGAAATCGGATTTCTAGTTACCTTTTAGGAAAAGGATATAAAGAAAATTTGATGAGTATTGGAGCGATTATTTTAGGTGCAACTACTTTTCTTGCAACAATGGAGATTTTACCTATTGCTTACTCAGGAGCATTATTTGCAGGAATTATGTTTGGTGGTTCATTACGAATGCCACCGCTTCAAATGCTTTTAACAGAAAGTGTTCCGATTCAAATTCGTGGACGATTAATGTCAATGAGTATGATTGTTAGTAACATCACAATGGGAATAGGTGGTTTATGGAGTATTCCACTACTAAAATTAGAAAATAATCACCTTTATGGAATGTCATCTATTGGAGCAATTGCTTTTCTGACATCATTTTTTGTTCCTTGTTGTATCTTTTTTCTAAAAAAAGATAATGACAAGTTACAAAGCTCCACCTGTTAGAAAAAACTAACCATGCATGATGAGAATCATGATTAACATACCAAAAAATTGATATTTATTTTTCAATATCAGAAGAATATGGCATTGAAAGAAAGAGTGAATTCTACTAAAAGAAACACTTCCCGTATTTTGATAGGAAAGTAATCGAGGTAAGTATATGAGAAAGATTATTCATCATGTAGGAACTGATAATATAGAACGCTATGCAGGATCAGACTATCTATATATTCCTATTGGATTAGCAACATCATATGAAGATCTTCTAAAACAACTTGAATTCTATTCATTAAAGATTCTTCCACTTGGAATGAATCAAGTTTCATTTGATAATGATGATCTTCAAGCAATCTATCAATTTAAAACTTTAAATAGTGCAACAATCCGAATTGGTTTTGAAAAAGATGGTTCTTATGGAATTATGTTTAGTTTGATTTTAAAAGAACAAGCACGAAATTTTTATCTAAACCAACTCAGTATTGCCTTCAAAAGTGTCCAAGCAATTTATGATGTTGTTGATGAAGCAAGAGAATCCCTAAAATATGTCCCACTTTTAGAAAAAACATTACCTGCAACAAAAGAAATACTGTTTAGCCAATTCTTTCGTCAACCCGAATCAAACTCAGAACAAGCACCTTCTGCGAAGATATTTTCATCTTCTGAAACTACCTCAGAAATAGATTCATTTGAAGATACAATTTCATTTAAGCCTGTTGAAGAAGAAAAAAAATCATCTAAGAGTTATGAGGAGGCAATTTCTTTTTTAGAAGTTGAAGAAGGGGTTTTTGATCATAGCCAAAAAGGTGGACTTTTTTTTAAGCACTCAGATTCCTTTTTAGAAGATCATTTAGAAGAAGATAAAGAGCATCTAAATCATAATCAGGATGATCTCACATTGTTAGAAGATGAGGTAAAAGAAACATTAGATCTACTTGAAAAAGAAAATCTACATTAGCGTTGTATTTTCGTCTTAACTACTTGATTTTTAGATTTAATAATAAAGGCTCTTCGAACTTGGTCGTTTATTTTCAAGTAATAATTTCCTTTTTGTAAAAGCATTACCTTCGTTTTATCTGGATCAGAATAAAAGCTCCACCAATCAAAATTGTTGCGTTTTAATTGGAACATAATTCGACGACCATCAATATTCCATTGCTGTATTTTTGAAATATCAATCATGTAGTACCCATAAACATTGTTATTTTTTACCATGTATTTTTTGAGTACATCATAATTCACAACTTTTTCATTATTATCTACAGCTTGGATCAATGCAAACACTCGCTTACGAAATACATTAGGCTTTGAGACTAATCCCGCAAAAGCTTGGTAATCAATTCTAATTTTTTGTGTAATAATTTTATTTGAAATTTCAACAGGAATATCAATATGCAAAAGATTTTTTGGCATACTTCCCTCGTGAACTTCTCCTAAACAATCAACAAATTCTAATTTTATAAGACTTTGACCTTCCTTTTTTACAAGTTTATGTAAATCACCTGCATAGGCTCGGTTAAATACATAATTTTTCCAAAATAGATAATAATTATTAACTTCTAATTTAGTTGTAAAATTATACCATTGAGGAAAAAACAACATCTTTTCTCCTAATTTGCTCATTAGAAAAATCATTTGTAAGTCTTGTTTATAGACATTACTTTTCATCAAAGCATAATAAGCCGCTTTATCATTTGGTGATGATGCTAAAACGGCATAAGCTGTTTTCTGAACTAATTGAGCTGTTTTACAAAAATTTCCAACTGATAAAAGTTCATTTAATCTCTTTTGATTTCCTTCTAAACTTTTCTGAGTAAAATTCTTTGCTTTTCTCTGAAAAAGAAGAGGGTTTCCACTCTTTCCTATTTTCTCTTCACCAAAATCAGTGATATTAATATTTCCTTTTTTCTGAACAATCAGATTATTTTGATTTGATTTCTTCTTTTGATTACTATGTTCATTCTTTTGATTATTGTTATTTTCTTTTTTACTATTTTGATTGTTTCCTAACTTTCTTGGTGCTTTGAAAATTTTTGAAGGAAGACGAAGTAGATTAATTTCTCTTCCTAATGAACCTGTTGCTAAAATCTGTCCATTTGCAGTTAATGCAATGGTTGTAACCTGTTCTTGTTCACCAGATAAGGTTCGAATAAATTTTCCTTTTTTTACATTCCATAAACGGATTGTTTTATCTCTAGAAGCTGAGACTAGTGCTTCTCCATCTGGAGAAAATCGAATAGCACTTAATGATTTATCATGTCCCTCTAATGTAGACATTAGTTTTCCTTTTGATAAATCCCAAAGCTTAATTGTTGCATCATCAGAAGCAGAAGCTAAAACGGTTCCAGAAGGATTAAATGCAATATCTCGAATACTTCGCTTATGATCAGAAAAGTTATACAACAAACGATGATCTTTTAAACTCCAAACTTTAATTGTTTTATCTGCTGAAGCTGTAGCATAGGTAGAACCATTCGGAGAGAATCGAACAACATAAATTTGATTTCGATGTCCTCTTTTTTGATAAAGAATTTTCCGCTTTTTGAGATCCCATAAAACAATTTTTTTATCAGCTCCAACCGAAATTAATAATTGTTTTGTTGGATGAAAATCAAATGAATTTACCTTTCCTTTATGACCACGTAACATAAATGCTTCTTTTCCATTTTCAAGACTCCAAAATATAATATTACCACTTCGTCCAGCAGTAGCAAACAAACCATACTCCTCAAATAAACGAATATAGGTAATGGACTGTTTTTTAATTTTGAAACTTTTTTGGACTTTCTTTTTGCTTGTTGACCATAATTTTACAATATTATTTCGATCAACAGAAAGTAGAGAGTTTCCATCACGAGTAAAATCGAGACTTACAATTGACTTTCGATGTCCTTTCAGAGGAGCAAGAAAACCATTCTCACCAAACTTGTAAACACGCAATCGATTCTGAGCAAAAACAACAACTAGCCTTTTTCCATCAGCACTTAATCTACATCGTTTTACTGGAGCATCAACTAAGTTAATACTACTTTGTTGAACTCCTTTTCGGTTCCAAATATAAATTTTACCATCCAATGAACATGATAAAAAGTTTTTTGTACCTGTAATAAAATTGAGTCCTGTTACAGCTTGCTGATGAGCTGTAAAACCTTTTATTATTTTTTTGCTTTTCCAGTTATATAAAACAATATTTCGATCAACAGAAGCCGAGGCTAATAGATCTCCTTTTGGAGAAAACTGAACTTCAAAAATACTTTTTCGATGTACAGAGTGAGCAACAACTTCTTTTCCTGTTTTTATATTCCAAACCTTTACAAAGGTAGAGGTTCCTACAGCAAAATAATCTAGACTAGGATGAAATGTAAGAGCATAAACTTTTTTCCGTCGTTCAATAAAAATTTTTTTAACTTTAAATGTTTTTAGATCCCATAAAATTACTTTATCATCTGCACCACCTGATAATAAAAACTCTCCACTTTGACTAACAGATAAGCTTAAAACACTTCCTGTATGCCCTTTCAAAGTTTTAATTTCCTTTCCACTCTTGATATTCCAAATTCGAATGGTTCGATCATATCCACCTGTAATAATCCACGGCTTGATAGGATGGTGAGCTAACACAGCAGCTCGATGACGACTATTCCGAAAAATCTTAAAAAGTCCTCCTGATTCTACATTCCAAAGTCGAATTCGATGAGTTCGATCAATTGCAGAAATAAACCGACCATCTGGAGTAATTCCACCACTGAAAATATCACCCCGAGTCGAGTAATAACTTCGGTGTAAAATATACTCTTCCTTTGCTGATAAGGCAGGAGAGAGAACAATAAAAAGAATGAGTGTAACAAATAAATAAAGCCGCATAATTACAATTCAGTGAATTCTAGCCTATTTTTTATTAGAAAAAGAACTTAGGTGATTCCGCAAAGCATTTAATCCTTCTTGATTTCCAATCATCACTAAACGATCAGAAGGAGCAATCATATGAGTTGATGTTGGATTAAATGTAACTGTTCCATCTTCATGTTCAATCGCAATAATAATGACATTAAAAGAGTCTCGAATACTTGTATCACGAAGAGTTTTTCCATCTAAGAACGAACTTCCATCAACATATAACTCTTCAATACTTAAATTAAACTCACCTCGTTGTGAGGCTCTTTCTAAAATTGAACTAACTGTAGGTTTGGTAATCATCTGCGAAATTCTTACACTACCAATGTGATAAGGATTAACAACTCGGTTTGCTCCAGCACGAAGTAATTTTTTTCGTGTTGATTCAATTTCATGGCGAGCAATAATAAAAATATCAGGTTTCATTGCTCGTGCTGTAAGAGTAATAAATACATTATCTGCTTCTGAATGGACAACAGAGACTAAACCTTTTGCTCTAAATATTCCTGCATCCTTTAATACATCTTCATTACTTGCATCCCCTTTAACATATGGGATTTCTTCTGTAGCTTTTTCATCTGTAGGATCAGCTTCAGCATCAACAATAACAAATGGAATTCTAGAAATTTGTAATTCTTCACAAATAATTTTTCCAATTCTTCCATAACCACAAATGATATAGTGGTCAGTCATTTTATCTAAACTATGTTGCATTTTCTTTTTGACAAGTTCTGAATTAAATATCGATTGAATAAAATCTCTGGAGAGATGGGATATAATATAAGTAATATTTCCAAGCCCTGTAATGAGCAAAAAAATAGTAAATACTCGTCCAGATTTACTGAGAATGTGAAGCTCTTGAAACCCTACGGTTGTTAATGTGATTATCGTCATATAAAAAGAATCGAACAAACTCCATCCTTCAATTAACGTATATCCAAAGGTCCCTATCATCATCACTACAACAGCAGGAAAAAAAATAGGATACAGCTTTTTAAAAATTTCAGTGAGAGTTAAAATATTCCCCCACACTGCATCATGGAGTTTTATCCTCTTTTTTTTCATTTTTGCCAAAAACCTTATAAAGCAAGAATCGTGATAGAATGAATTTTTTTTAAAATTTTGTACTGAATATATTGACTTTTAATCACTTTGAAAAAACATAGACGTATAAGATACAGTTTAGTAGGCTTCAAAATCATTAAAGAATTTGGGTTTTAACTGTTTCTTGCCAGTTACGGCAAGATTGTTTTCTTAGGATTTTTCTCGCTTTGAGAGGGAATAAAAAAAGGATGAGCACAGAAGGGAAAGTTCTACAGTTAATTCGAGTATCGGAAGAGGTCAGTGTTGACTCACTAGAATCAAAAATTACAACCGATATTCAAGAGTGGGGAGACCATCTTAGAAAGCTACAAGAACAATGTTTTGAACAACACTTTGATTCTTCTGCAAGTGATGTTCAAGAGATTATGTTAATGCGAAGATGTTTACACCAACATATCAAACCACGGTTTGAAGAAGTTCAAAAACTAGAAGAAGAAAAACGTCTAAAACAGCTTCAAATGCTGCTTCCATTTTATCTTGAAGATGGTTTAAAGAATTTTTTTCTACATTTCTTTCAATTTGAGAAAGAAAGTACTGAAAACAATAATATTTTTTATCGTGAAAAAAATACTCATGAGAAAGAGTTATGCATTCTTCTTGATATGTATAAACTTCGAAAAACTATTGAATCGGTTACAACTCTTCAGCGTGCTGTAGAAAAAAATCCGTTTCCTTCTATTTTTTCTATAGAAGATCAAAAGAAAAGTTTACTCCAACTAAAAACTGCATATCAGTTGCTTTTTCAACGTTGTATTAAAAAAGAGTTTCAGAAAGAACTTTATCAAGGCCTTTCTTTAAAACATCTCACAGCGAAAGAAATAGTTAAAAGGAAAGAACAAAATATATCTTATGTATATCCTCACCTTTTAGAAAAGTTTGACTATCGAAATCAATTTTTTCTGATTTATTTTTCTGAAGGAATGAGAGCTAAAATTCAAGGAAAAGTAAAAGAGTTTCCTTTTAATTTTCTTGATTTTGAGTTGATTAAACAAGAATTTTTACTTAATTGGGTTCATCAAAAACTTAAAAACGTTCCTGAGAAAGAAAAAGTTTATTCTAACTATGTTATTGGTGAGAATAAACTTAGTGAATTAATTAAGAAAAATCCAAGTAAAGAAATTGAATACCTGCAAAAACTGCCTAGTAATATTTTTAATGATATTATGGCACAGATTAATGAGACACTTCCTTCCAGCAAACAATCTGGGGTGACAATAAACTCTCAAAAAGCTGGTGATTTTGCAAAGGCTGAAAAGATTTACAACAAATCAAAAGAGTTAATTTCAAAATCAATTGATAATTTAAAATCATTTTTCTCAAGCAATTCATCTAAAAATAAAACTGATGGTCTTACAGCTCAGAAAAATAAAACGGTTGAAGAGGAAATAGTTGAAAAAGAAGTACCTGTTGAAACCAGTTACAATATCATTCGATTAAAAAAGAACGAAATTGATTTTCCTTATTTTCAGCGTGAACTATCAAATCATCAAGCTAAAATTGCTCAGTTTAGAATTCAAATGGGTGGTAATTTTCAAGATTTTGGTGCCAAAATAACCAAAATGCTAAAACAACTGCCTGAAGATAATATTGTTAAACGTCGAACACCAAAACATGAATGGACAGTTCCTTACCTCATTGAAGAAATTGTTGGAGATAAAAAAACAAAGCATTTAGTTGTACTTGGTGCAGAGGCAAAAAACAAAAAGTTGGGTGTTAGTTATTCAAGTGGCTCCGCAGTAGGTTCTGCTGCACAGTTCAGTTTTATACCATTTTTTGTCTATGCGACGGAAGCTGAAGAAGA
>JBNMNM010000116.1:0-8192 GCA_051275585.1 bacterium
CAGGGGTTTTTTTTTGTTCAAAATATTGACTATGGAAGTACATAGTAAACAACCTCTTCCTGAAGGAAGAGGCTTTATAGTCGGTGGTTAAACTGCTACATTTGGATAGATTACAGTACCCATTGATGACCTATGGGACAGCAAGCGTACTCAGATTTAGACTTGCGTTCAAGTCTGCGTGGATTTTGCTTTGACACGCTTTGCAGTAAAAAAGATGCTTTTTTCGTATTCCTAGTTCATCACATTGATGGCAAGTGCTTGATGTGTATGCTGGATTTACATATTGTACTCGTAAACCTACCTTTGCTTTGTATTCAATATAGCTTTGGAGTTGATACCATGACCATCTGTGAAGCCTAGAGCGAAGTCGTTTACCACCTTTTATTCGTTTGCGGATATTGGTTAGTTTTTCCATCACAATAGTATCAACATTCATAGCTAAAGCTTCTTTGATGATTTCTTTGGCTATAGTATGATTAACCTGACTTACGTATCGTGCTTCTTTACCTGAGATTTTTTGTAAGAGCTGAATAGCACTTTTAGAACCGTTGGATTGAAGTCTTGAACGTAAGTTTAGGTGCTTATCTCGTTTGTGACGAAGGTTTCCTCCACCAAATATTTTACCAGAAGAAATAGAGGCAATATTGTTTTCACCAAGATCAATACCTAATACTTTTCCTGTTTTTTCTTTAGGTTTTGGATATGGAGTATCCAGTACAAGGTTTAGATACCATTGCCCTCTTTTACATTTAAGTTCGGCCTCTTTAGCAGAGTAGTTTTCAAGATATTTCTTTTGGAAGTCACCTAAAATGTACTCAACATTTATCCTACCAGTGAGGGTATATAAGGAAAGAAGACCTTTTTTAAAAGTATATGTTTTTTTGTCAAAATGTACGGATGCAGTTTTTTTAAAATTAATGACTGGAATGTTGTCTTTCTTTTTTATTTTGAGTGCTTTGTAGGCTTTACATACAGAAAAGATAGCATTGCAAGTCATTTGAGAACCTAGTTTTGTAGCTTCTCGGATTGAATAATAGGTCATGTGGTGCAAAGCAACACGGTTCCAACAACGATGCTCTATTGCGGAAGGCACAATCAAATTACAGGCTTTTGCAAACTCCTGTTGTAGATTAGCTAGCTTGCCTGATTGATCTTCTGTAGGTTTAAGTTTAATTGCTATTGTTCTTTTCATATAGGAAAAATAATTCCTATCAATAGGTTTAGTCAAGAGGATATTTTCAATCTCGTTGGATTGAAAACGATCTCTAGGTTGAACCCTTACTCTCCCACCTGAAGGAAGGAGTTTCACGGGTTAATTTTGATGAAATTACAAGTAAGTTTAGAAGAATATCATCAGCTTTCAGCAAATCATGATTATGTTCCTTTGTGGGTTGAAATTTCAGGAGATACATTAACTCCTGTTCGAGCTTTTCAACAGACAAGAAAGGTTAGTCAATATTCATATCTTCTTGAGTCAGTTCAACAGGACGAAAAACGAGGCCGTTATTCTTTTATTGGACTTGATCCACTAATGGTTTTTCAATCAAATCAAGATCAAATAACGATTACAGATGATCAAGGAAATCAGAAAAAATATACAGGAAATCCAATTCATGAAATTTTTGAAGTAAATAAAAAGTATAAACCAGCAGAACCTAAAGGACTTGAAGATTATTCAGGTGGAGTTGTAGGTTATTTTGGTTATGATATGATTCGTCATGTTGAGGATATTCCAAACTCAAATTCTGATGATTTAGATATTCCAGAAAGTTTATATATTCTTCCTAAATTAGTGGTTTTATTTGATTCCTTTTTTCAAACAATCAAAATCATTTGTCATACTCCTAGTAAGAGTGATGAAGAGTATCAAAAAGCACATAATAAAATTCAAAACCTTTTAAATACTTTAAATGCACCAATCTCTTCAACAGAGTTAGTAAGTCCAATTATTGATAATGGAATTTCACCTAGTGAAGGATTCCAATCAAATATGGAAAAAAAAGAGTTTTTAGAAATTGTTGAAAAAGCCAAAAAACATATTATTGATGGTGATATTTTTCAGGTTGTATTGTCCCAACGATTTTCTACTGAATTTAATGGTGATGCATTTGAAGTTTATCGAACACTAAGACGAATTAATCCTAGCCCATATCAATTTTTCTTAAACTATCCAGATTTTCAAATCGCAGGTGCATCCCCAGAAATTTTAGTCAAAAAAGAAGGTGATACATTAATTCTTCGACCAATTGCAGGAACTCGAAAACGAGGGAAAACTCTTGAAGAAGATCAAGCACTGGAAGATGAGTTACTTAATGATCCTAAAGAGGTTGCAGAGCATATGATGCTAGTTGATCTTGGAAGAAATGATCTTGGAAGAATTAGCGAATTTGGGACAGTAAAGCTCACAAAATTTAAGTATATTGAAAATTATTCACATGTTAAACACATTGTAACTAATTTAGAATCAAAGTTATCAAAAACAGCGTCTGCTGAAGATGTTCTACCAGCAACTTTTCCTGCGGGAACATTGACGGGAGCACCAAAAGTTCGAGCAATGGAAGTTATTGATGACTTAGAAGTAAGTCGACGTGGTTTTTATGGTGGAACTGTAGTGAATATTGATTTTGCTGGAAATATTGATGCTTGTATTGGAATTCGCTGTGTTTTAATGAAAGATCAAAAAGCACATATTCAAGCTGGAGCAGGAGTTGTAGCCGATTCAATTCCAGAGTTAGAACATAAGGAATGTTTAAATAAAGCTGCTGCTGTGATGAAAGCAGTTCAACTTTGTAAAGAGGGAGAACAATAGATGATTTTTTTAATTGATAACTACGATTCGTTTACATACAACCTATATCAATATTTAGGAGAACTAGGAAAAGAAGTGGTTGTAAAGCGAAATGATAAAATTACTGTGGATGAGATTAACTCTTTGAAACCAGAAGCAATTGTTCTTTCTCCTGGACCTGGAACCCCTGATACCGCAGGAATTTGCCTTGACGTAATCAAGAAATTAAGTGGAAAGTTCCCCATTCTTGGAATTTGTTTAGGACATCAATCAATTGGTCAAGCTTTTGGTGGGAAGGTAATTCATGCTCCAGAAGTTTGTCATGGAAAGACTTCTATAATACAACACCAAAATGAGGGAGTGTTTAAAAACTTACCTGAAACAGTAGAGGTAGGTCGTTATCATTCTTTGATTGTTGAACAGGAAACACTTCCTGATTGTCTTACCGTTACATCAAGAACAGAAAATGGTTTAATTATGGGGTTTCGTCATAAAGAGTTCCAAACTGAAGGAATCCAGTTTCATCCTGAGTCTGTTCTTACACCTTTAGGAAAAAAAATGCTTGAGACATTTGTCAAGAGAACAAGCATTATATAGTTGTTTTGAGATTGTTTTTTGGGGGGATATATGCCATTTGGGATTCAAAATGCGGTGCCTTGGGGTCGGTCGCTAGAGGAATATCGAAAGATGTTTAATTTGACTGATGAAGATTTAAAAAAACAAATTTTGGGATGTAGTGATGGACCCACATCATTTAATTTTGAAATGAAATTGTTGGGGAATCCAAGCACTTCAATTGATCCCTTATATCGTTTTTCGGCAGAAGAGATTCAAGAAAAAGTAGAAAATACTTATTCTAAAATGTTGCCTGAATTAAAGAAGCAGTCAAAATTATTTATCTGGAATTATTATAAAACACCTGAAGGGTTAGTTGAAAAACGAATTTCTTCAATGAATCTTTTTTTAGATGATTTTGCTTTAGGAGTTGAAGAAAAAAGGTATATATTTGGGAGTCTTCCTCATTTACCTTTTGAAGAAAAACAATTTGATTTAGTACTTTGTTCTCATTTTCTTTTTCTTTTTTCAACACATTTTCAAAGTTCATTTCATTTAGAATCTATTCTTGAACTTTGCCGAGTTGCTAAAGAAGTTAGAATCTTTCCCTTATATGATTTTACAGGACAACGATCAGAGCATTTAGATTATACTTTAGAAAAACTAGATGAACTTCAATGCGAAGCTTATCTGGAAAAAGTAGAGTATGAATTTCAAGAAGGAGCAAATGAAATGTTAGTTGTTCGAAAATAAACTAAAACAATAATATTTATTGCTTGTAACAAAAAAAAAGCTCACCTAATTATAAAATTAGGTGAGCTTTTTTTGTATCTAACTACTTAATAGAAAGTATTAAGCTAGTTTTTCTTCAACACTTGCTTGTGCTGCTGCAATTCGTGCAATTGGTACACGGAATGGGCTACAAGATACATAATTGAATCCTGCTTTGTGAAAGAATTTCACAGATTTTGGATCACCACCATGCTCACCACAAATTCCGAAGTCAAGGTTAGGATTAGCTTCAATACTATCTTTGATAGTTTGCTTAATTAACCGACCAACACCGTTTTGATCAAGAACTGCAAACGGGTCACTGTCATAAATCTTATGTTTCAGGTAAGAAGGTAAGAATTTACCAATATCATCACGAGAGAAACCAAGAGTCATTTGAGTTAAATCATTTGTTCCAAAACTCATGAATTCAACTTCTGGTGCAATGGTATCAGCCATTAGACAAGCTCTTGGAACTTCCATCATTGTTCCAATTCGGTATGAAACTTCTTTTCCATGTTTTTGGAAAACTTCTTGGATTGTTTTCTTAATTTCAGGAACAATCGTTTTGATCTCTCGAACTGTTGAAACTAAAGGAACCATAATTTCTGGCTCAGCTTTTAATCCTTTTGCTTCTACTTCAAGAGCTGCTGTAATGATTGCTTTTGCTTGCATTTTTGCAATTTCAGGATAAACAATTGCAAGACGACAACCACGAAAACCAAGCATTGGATTTGCTTCACCAAGCTCATCAATTCTTTTCTTGATTACATTAACATCTTTATTCAGTCTTCCAGCAAGAGCTTCAATTTCTGCATCACCATGAGGTAAGAACTCATGTAATGGTGGATCAAGAAGACGAATAGTTACATGATGCCCTGTCATTACAGAGAATAATGTTTTCATATCAGTTTTTTGGAATTCAAATAACTGATCTAAATATTTTTGTCGTTCTTCTTTAGTATCAGACAAGATCATTGATCGCATAACATCAATTCGGTCTGCATCAAAGAACATATGCTCAGTACGACAAAGCCCAATTCCTTCAGCTCCAAGCTCAAGAGCTTTTTTCGCATCATCAGGAGTTTCAGCATTTGCTCGAACTTTTAATCTTCTGTGCTTATCTGACCAATCAAGGATTTGTTGGAAATCACTATCTGACCGAGCTTCGATCATTGCAACTTCACCAATGATTACTTCACCAGCAGAACCATCAAGAGTGATAATATCACCTTTTTTATAAACAGTTCCATCTTTTGTTTCAAATGTTTCAGTAGCATGATCAATTGAAATATCAGAACAACCACTAATTGCACATTTTCCCATTCCACGAGCAACTACAGCCGCATGAGAAGTCATTCCACCAAGAGCAGTCAAAATCCCTTCAGCAGCTTTCATTCCATGAATATCTTCAGGAGTAGTTTCTTTTCGAACTAGGATAACTTTTTCGCCTTTTTCAGCTTCAGCTTCAGCTTCATCAGCAGTAAAAACAACTTTTCCTGTAGCTCCACCTGGACTTGCAGGAAGGCCTCTAGCGATAACATTTTTTTCTGCATCTGGATCGATCACTGGATGTAGGAAGAAATCTAATTGCTCAGTATCAACTCGAAGAAGAGCTTCTTCTTCAGTGATTAGTCCTTCATTCACCATATCAACAGCAATTTTTACTGCTGCACGACCAGTTCTTTTTCCATTTCGAGTTTGAAGAATGTATAATTCTTCTTCTTGAATAGTAAACTCGATATCCTGCATATCTTGATAATGTTGCTCAAGTTGCCGTTGGATTTGATAAAGTTGACCATAAATGATTGGATCTTCTTTTTTTAACACGTCTAGACTTTCAGGAGTACGTATACCAGCTACAACATCTTCTCCAGCAGCATTTCGTAAATGCTCACCGTAGAAAATTTTCTCGCCTGTAGAAGGATTTCGAGTAAATGCTACTCCAGAACCAGAAGTATCTCCAAAGTTTCCAAATACCATAGACTGAATACTTACCGCAGTTCCCAAATCAATTGAGATATCATGCATTTGTCGGTAGTAATCAGCTCTAGGATTGTACCAAGAAGAGAATACTGCTTTGATAGCCATCTCTAACTGTACATATGGATCACTAGGAACATGACTAATTTCTTTGAATCGTCGAACTAATTCTTTTAAATCATCAGCAGTAAGGTCAGTATCATTTATAGCACCTTTTTCTTCTTTAACTGCTTCAAGAATAGCTTCAAATTCATGATGATCTTTTCCCATCACAACATCAGAAAACATTTGGATGAATCGTCGGTATGCATCATATGCAAATCGAGGATTATTTGTTTTCTTCGCAAGGCCTTCAACAATCTCGTCATTCATTCCAAGATTTAACACGGTATCCATCATTCCTGGCATAGATACTGGAGCACCAGAACGAACAGAGAAAAGAAGAGGGTTGCTAGGATCACCAAACTTCGCACGCATCTTATCTTCTACACGGTGAACCGCAGCAGTATATTCTGCTTTTAATGCTTGAGGAAGAGTATTTCCATTCTTGAAAAACTCAAGACAAGTAGAAGTTGTAATGATGAATCCAAAAGGAACAGGTAAACCAAGAGATGTCATCTCACAAAGATTTGCACCTTTACCACCAAGCGTTGCTCCGTCGTTTTTGTTTCCTTCGTTAAATAGGTAGACTCTTTTAGTCATGGAATTGCCTTTCAATGTTGTTATAAAATAATGAATTTTTTAATATTTAAAATATTCAAAACTAAAATTCTGATACAGATCTGATACAGAATAAAATTAAGTTCCAATGCAATAACATAGAATTTATTAAAATTAAAACCATAAAATTACTTTGTTTTTTAAATCGTTTTTCCTTGATTGATTCAGTTTAAAAGGCTTATCACAAAGGGTTTTGCCTATTTTGAAGGAAATTACTTTATAAAAACAAGAGGTTTAGAAACTTAAAGTCAGAAAAAGACTATAATATCAATTAATTGTATTTTTCTTCTTTATTTTTGAATGAATGCTTTAAGTGGGAGTGTATGGGGAGTGTTTTATTTTTTAGACTTAAAATCTTTTTAAAGAGGTTTTAATTTTTTTTAGAAGTTCAAATTTTTGTGATCAAATTTCTTATTTTTTTAGAGGGAAAAATTAAAAAAAGTTTCCCTCAATGTATTTTTTTTCGTTATTTTTAGTTTAAAAAAGTAATTTTTCAGAGATTATTAAATAAAAAAAGATAATTTTTATAAATTTAGGCAACATTTGGAATGATTAATTCAAATGTAGTCCCTTCATCAATTTCAGTTTTCACTCGAATTCTTCCTTTTAATTCAGCAACAGCATATTTAACTGCATCCATTCCAACACCACGTCCTGAAATTTCAGAAACATTCTCTTTTGTTGAAAAACCAGCCGCAAAAATTAAAGGAATAATTTCTTGTTTTGATGCTTTTTCAGCAAATGATTCATCAATAATTCCTTTTTTCAAAGCAATTCCTTTAATGATATCATGATCAATTCCACCACCATCATCTGCAATCACTAGTTTTAAATTTCGTCCAGAAATAGAAGCATGAATATCAATAGTTCCAACTTCATCTTTTCCAAGCATAGGACGCATATCAGATTCTTCTAGTCCGTGATCTACAGAATTTCGAACTAAATGAATTAAAGTGCTAAACAAAGACTCTAATCGTTCATAAGAAACTAGGGTACTTTCACCATGAAGACGAACTTGAATTTTTTTATTTAACTGGTCAGCCAAATTTTCAGCCGCAACAGCATATTTTTTTAGAACTCTTCCTATTGGTTCTTTCTTTAAATCATCAATCGCATTTTGAATTGGTAGCCATTTTTCTTTTGGAATCTTTTGTAAAATTCTTTGTTTTAATTCTGTTAGCTTTGCAGAAGGAACTCGATAAATTAGTTCTGTTTGACTTCGGTCTTCTTCAGAAATTAAGTTTCCTAAACGATCAAGGTTGTCATTCAAGATTTGTTGTAGTTCTTTTGTATCATGAATTAAAGTTTCAATGAGCTCTTTTGTGAGTGGTTTTTTTCCACTTCGAACATCTTCTAAACCTGCTTCAATATTATG
>JBNMNM010000117.1:0-8185 GCA_051275585.1 bacterium
ATATTCAGAGAACAGCAGAACTAGTTCAAGAGATTAGTCAAGGAACGAACGAACAACGTGATGGAGTTGGACAAGTTAACAGTGCAATCCAAAGCCTAGATCAAATTATTCAAGAGAATGCGGCGGCAGCTGAAGAGACAGCATCTACATCAAATCAATTGGCATCTCAAGCAACATTGCTTCAAGAAATCATGAGTTTCTTTAATGTTGGTGCTCAACAGTCATTTACACAATTTAGTAAAACAACTGCAATTCCAGCAGCATCAAGACAAGTAGAGCCTGCACAACAGTTAGCACATGCAAATACAGATGGTGGTACAAATAGTACTCCACTATTATCAAATTCTGAGGGATTCACTTCTAACGATGACCAAGAGTTTGAACGATACTAATTTTTAAAAAAAGGTAATGAAAAATCAATAATTTCATTACCCTTATTCTTACTGATCTTTTCTCAGATCAAAGTAGATATCTAAAAATCTTCTATTCTTTCTAATGTGGCGACAAGGATTCGACAAGATATTGACTTTCGCATTCGACCACTCTGCCACGATCATAAGCCAAAACTTATAACGCTAGGATTCGAACCTAGGGAGACATTTTTCAGTCTCAAAAGTTCACGTAATCCTGTCTGCATTCGCCACAATAGAATCAACTATCTCTATAGATAAGAGATTATCAAAGATCATTTTTTATTAAATATTCCTTTTTACAGAAAAATAGCCTTTCTTAGATTGGCAAATGAATTGAAAATTCACTTCCTTTTTGAACTATACTTTCAACAGAAACCGTTCCTTCATGAGCTTGTGCAATATGCTTAACAATTGATAATCCTAAGCCTGTTCCACCTACCTTTCTTGAGCGTGATTTATCAATTCGATAAAAACGCTCAAACAATCGAGGAAGATGTTCTTGCATAATTCCAGAACCTTGATCTTTTACTGAAAGGTTAATGTTATCTGCTTTTTTCGATGCTTTTACTTTAATTACTGTATTTTCTTCTGAATATTTAATTGCATTATCAATCAAATTGATCATGGCTTGCTCTATTAATGGAGCATTTATTTTGCAAGACAAATCATCTTCTAAATCAACTTGAATAATGATATTTTTTTGTCCTGCTTTTGTCTCACAAAATTGTACCGCAGATTGAATTACAGCAGGAATTGACGCAAATTCTAACATCGTATTTTTTTCATCAGATTCCACTTTTGCAAGAACTAATAAATCTTCAATAATATTGTTTAAGCGGTTTACATGTTTTAATGCAATTTTTAAAAAATGCTCAGCATTTTCTGGATTATGAATTTCACCATCTAAAACAGTTTCTACAAAACCTTTGATTAATGTAATTGGAGTTTTTAATTCATGAGAAACATTCGCAACAAACTCTTGTCGAATTTCTTCTAAATGACGAACTTTTGTTACATCATGAAAAACAACCAATATTCCTATATTTTTTCCATGAGCATCTCGAAGAATAGTTCCATGAAGCTTTAGAATTTTCTCTCTTTGTCGTGATAATACAATTTCAGTTTCTTGCTCATCATTAGCTTGAGTTATATTTTCAACAAACTGAATTAAATCTGTATTTCGAATTTCTTCTTGTAAAAATCGGCCTTTTGCTTTTTCTCCATTAATCAGAAAAAGTTGGTTTGCCGCTTTATTTGTACTAATAATTCTTTGCTGAGTATCAATCGCAACAACACCTTCAACCATACTAGATAAAACGGTTTCATGTTCGGTTTTTTGTTGTGTAATTGTGTTAATTCTTGCCCTTAACTGTGTTGCCGTTTCATTTAGTACAATGGCAAGACTTCCTATCTCTTCTGAATTTGGAATTGCAATATGATGACTCCAATCTTCTTCTGCAAACTTCATTGCAGCATTTTTCATTTCAACTAAAGGCTGGCTAATCCGTTTTGAAATATAAAGACTTATTAAAGCAGCAAAAACCGCAATCGCTAATCCAGCAAGAATAATTTTGATAAGAATTGAATCTAATGCATTGCGAATGAATTGAATGGAACGTCCCGATCGAATAAATGCATGAAGTTTTCCTGCTTTAATCATCGGAATTGCAACATACATCATTTGGGTAAGCCGAGTTGTACTAAAGCGAATCGCCATTCCTGAAGTTTCTTTTTTTGTTTTTAAAATTTCAGGACGCTTTTGATGGTTATTCATTTGGTTTGGATCTCTTTGAGTATCACAAATCACTTTTCCACTTGGTAAAATTACAGTGAAATAAGTAGAAACTTGATGTCCCATGTCTTTACAGATTTCATCAATTTTTTTGTAATCTTTTGTAATCACTAAATCAGAAATAGTTTTTTCTAAAAAAATAGAGCGAACTTTTAAATCTTTTGATGTCAAATCAAGATAGAAGTCTTGAAAAGCTGATATAGCATACCATGTTACAGAAAGCAGAGAGAGAAAAACAATAAACAAATAAGTTGGAAATAGTTGCCAAAGAAGCCTTTTTCGACGAGCCATAAATAAATTACTCCTTAAATCGATATCCTAAACCACGAACCGTCTGAATATAAGATCCTGCACTTCCTAGCTTTTTTCTCAGTCCAACAATTTGTACATCTACAGATCGATCAGTTACATAATAGTTGTCACCACGAACTGCATCTACAATTTGATCTCGTGAAAATACCCAGCCAGGTCGTTTTGCAAGAAGATATAAAATTCGAAATTCTGTTAATGTTAATGGAATTTGTTTCTTTTTTACTAAAACTTCATGTTTTCCTACATGAATTTCAAGATCATGAATCGACAAAGTTTCATTTGAATCTTCATTCTCTTGCTGAAACCGACGAAGAACTGTTCGGATTCGTGCAATTAAAATTTTAGGACTGAATGGTTTTGTAATATAATCATCAGAACCAATTTCCAATCCTTTAATCACATCACGTTCATCCCCTTTTGCTGTCACCATAATCACAGGAATATTCTCTGTTTTAGGATCACTTTTTAATACTTTACAAACTTCTGTACCATCTAGAATAGGTAACATTAAATCAAGCAAGACAAGGTCAGGCTCAACTTCTGCGACCTTTTTCAATGCTTCTTGACCATCAGTTGCAACAGAAACCTGAAAATTTTCCTTAATCAAATTAAAGGTAATTAATTCAAGGATATCTTCTTCATCTTCTACAACTAAAATATGTGGTCTTTCTAGTTTTGCCATATAAATACTTCCAAGAAGTTATCAAAATTAATGTGGCGTTCTTGAAACTAATCAACTTTTATTAGTTTTCTGTTAGTGGATAGTCATAATCAAATTAGACTATCCAAAATAATACTATTATCCATGAAGAATTTTTGTTCCAACACCTTCTAGATTAAATAATTCACTAAGTAACAAGTGAGCTTTCATTCCATTAATAATGTGAACACTTTCTACTCCATTATCTAGACTATAAAGCATACCTTCTACTTTTGGCACCATTCCACCTGAGATGGTTTCATCAGCAATTAAATCTTTTGCTTCTTGGATTGTAATTTCAGCAATTTGTTCATCGTCTTTTAAAATTCCATCAACATCAGTTAGGAAAATCATTTTTTGTGCTTTTAAAGCAACTCCAATTCGAGATGCGGCTGTATCTGCGTTAATGTTATAGGTTGTTCCATCATTTCCAATTCCAATGGGAGAAATCACAGGAATATAATCAGCCTCAAGCAAACTAAAAATTAGATTTGGATTAATTTCTTCAATTTCACCAACAAAACCTAAATCACCTTTTGGATGAATCAGTTTTTTTCCTTGAATCAATTTTCCATCTTTTCCACTTACACCAACTGCTTGCCCACCTGCTTTTTGTAAATTTGCAACAATCTCTTTGTTTACAGAGCCTGAAAGCACTCGTTCTGTAATTTTTAAACTTGCTAAATCAGTAACTCGTAAACCATCAATAAAATTAGCCTCTAATCCATGAACTTTCATTTCACGACTAATTTCAGGGCCACCACCATGAACAATCACAGGAAAGACTCCAAGTTCTTTTAAAAGAACAATATCTTCAACAAAAGGCATTTTTAAATCGTCTTGTACCATTGCGGCACCGCCATATTTAAAAACAATGATTTCACCTTGAAGTTTTTTTAGTTGAGGAAGAATTCGAGTAAGATTTTGAACATCATCAATATAATTTACTTGAGTACGAATTTTCATAATTTAATTTTTTTAGAGAAATTACCGATAAAGAAAAATGAATTTGGTTTTCTTTTCTTGAGGGAGTGGTTTGATGGTAAAAAAAATAGGGATTACTTTTCTTGTTTTGACTGTGTGGGGTCTAATCAACCTGTATTATTATATTTTTATTGTTGAGTTTCGATATCGTTATATCGTGATTCACCATACTGCAAGTAAAGTTGATAACTATCAATCCATTTATAACTATCATCATTATAAAAAAAAATGGTCTGATGTTGCTTATCATATGATTCTTAGCAATGGTTCAACCAAAGTTCCTCTTGGTCATGTTGAAATCAGTAATCGTTATCAACAATTAAAAGGAGCACCAGCAACTCGTTCTCGTTATTGTAATCGCAAAGGAATTCATATTGCTGTTGTTGGGAATTTTGAAGAAAATAAAGTTTCTCAAAAAATGCAAAAATCAATCGTCAGTTTACTTCAAGTATTGCAAAAACGATTTCATATTCCTAATACTCGTGTTGTGATGCACCGAGATTGTAGTGATACCTTATGCCCTGGGAAGTTTATATCCAAAGAAAAAATTCAACACTGGCTAGTTTATTGGAAGAATAAAATTAATCCTTATACTCAACAACAACATATCAAAACAGTGGCAGGATCAAAATTACCTATACAGTCACTTAAGAAATACAAACGTGAGTTTATGTTACTCAATGCAGGCTTTTGGCTACTTTGTGGAATTATATTAGGTATTGAGTGGGCATTTGCAGAACCCACTCCTAAAAAAAAATCTAAGCGTTTTGTTTCTCGGAAAACTTATCTAAAATCACAATCAGAATAAATCCTAAAAAAATTAGACCAAATGCAATATAAGAATGATTTGAAAAAAGCTCAGGAAGTTGATTACTTTCTTTTAAAACATGCATTTTCCCTCGAATCATTTTTTCTTCAACAACTTCTTTCCAAGGCCAAACTTTTCTTAATGATCCAGCCATCAAGCCCATTAATAGAGCAATTGTCATTGAATGATAACGATCCAACATAAAACTTAAAATTCGTGAAAATCCCATCAAACCAACTAAACATCCAAAACAAAAAACAAGAATAATTACTGAATTTTGGGCAAGAAAAGGATTTTTTAATGCTCCAGTAACATACTCATATTTTCCAAGCATCAATAAGATAAAGGCTCCACTGACACCTGGAAGAATCATTGCACAAATGGCAAGGGTTCCTGCAAAGAATATAAACCATAATGCATTAGGAGTACTTACAGGAATTAATCCTACAATTACAAATCCAAGTACTCCTCCAAGAATTGCAGCCAATATGGATTTGATATTCCAATTTTCAACTTTTTTTCCAACTAATAAAATTGAGGCGGCAATCAACCCAAAGAATAGCGACCATGTATAAACAGGGTGAGCTATGAGCAAATAATTCATAACTCTAGCAAGAGAGACAATCGCAACAATAATTCCTAGAAAAAGAGGGATCAAAAACCGAATATGCAATTGTGCGAGAGCATCTTTCCAACGAAATGATACAAGACTACGAAAAAAAGCAACATTTGCAGACTGAATTGCTTTTAATAATGAGTGATAAATTCCTGCAATGAGTGCAATGGTTCCTCCTGATACTCCAGGAATAATATCGGCACTTCCCATACAGAACCCTTTTAGCATTAAAATAAATGCTTCTTTCCAATATTGAGGGCCTGGACTGGCTGAAATAGCATCACTCCATGTTGCATTTTTTTTTTGATTCATTATTTGCACTCTTTTATAATTTGCTCAGCTAATTTTGTGCTATTTGCCACACAGTCAGGTAATGAAACTCCTCGATATGCATTTCCACCTAGATATAAACCTTGGTATTGCTTACGAAAAATTTCAATTTTCTTTAGAATTTTTTCATGATGAACTAAATACTGTGGAATTGCCTGATCCCATTTTTGAATTGCAACAAAACTAGGTTTTTCTTGAATTCCCATTGTTTCCTTTAAAGCATTCAAAGCTTTATCCAAAAGCTCATCTTCGCTAAATTTTACAAGATCTGGTCTTCTGGCTCCTCCCATAATGATTCTTAGAAGTACTGAATCATCAGGACAACGATCTGATGGAAAAATAGAAGAGGTCCATAAACAACCTAAAATTTCACTCTTCTCTTTTGATGGAATCAAAAAACCAAAACCATTAAGATGATGTGGAAAATCTTTCTTTTTATAACCCAAGCCTAAAACCGTTGTATGAGCATAGGGAATTTGACGTGTTGCTTCTGCAAACTCAGCATTTAATGGTTCTAATAAATCTGCACTAGCATAAGCTGGAGACATCAATGCAAGTGTATCTGCTGTAACCATACACTTTCCGCCTTGAAGATAAACATTCCATTGATCTCCATTTTTTTCAATTCGTTCTACTTTGCTGTTGGTGCGAATTACTGAACCCAATTTTTCAGCAAGAACTTCTGGAAGTTTTGATAATCCAGGTTCAAATGATGTTAATTTTCCACCAGGTCCTGCGACACTAGAACCTGTTTGTTTCATTTTTTTACGAAGCTTAAACATTCCACGAATTAGAGATCCATATTCTTGTTCAATTTCCCAAATTCTAGGGAAAGAGGATCGCAATGACATTAATTCTGGATTTCCTGCAAAAACACCTGAAACCATTGGATCAAGAAGTTTTTCATATGCTTCTTTTCCTAAACGACGAATGGCAAAGGATTCAAGAGTTTCATCTTTGTGTAATTTATACTTTGGAATGAATGGTTCACAACATAAACGACATTTCGCACCAAATGAAAGCAGTGATGATTTTAAAAGGGTAGATGGTGATTCTGGAAGTTGATGAAGTTGGTGGTTTGCAAATACATATCGTTTTCGTGCTAAATCGGAACTTGTAAGCATTTGGTCTGCAATGCCCAATTTTTTGCACAATTCAATCGTTGGTGGTTTACTATCTAGAAAACCATTTGGTCCTCCTTCTACTCTAAATCCTTGTTTTCCAATTGCTGTAATTTTTCCACCTACTCTTTCTTCACTTTCTAATAAAAATAAGTCATTTGAATTCAGTCCTTTATCTATTAATTCATAGGCTAAAGTTAGGCCTGAAATACCACCACCAACAATAACTAGTTTTTTGGAAATAATTTCCATTCGATAAAACCTTATAAAATCAATTGATTTTGTAAAAACAAGTCAGAATAACCTCTCACTCTTGTCGCTCACAAAAATCTATGTTATGAAAAGCAAGTTCAACTTCAATAAAAAATTTGTCATTAATTTTTTCATCTAAAAAACCTCTTAATTTCAAGAAGTTTTGTAATGAGTGATATACTTAAGAAATTACAACAACGACTAAAGAATACGGAACAGATGGAAGAAATCTGGCAAAAAGACTCCAATAACTATTTGGAGATTTTGCACGCTTATGCTGATGAACTTAATCAACTAAAGCGTGAGAATCTTTTATTAAAACATTCTATTTTAAGAATCAAATCTGACATAACAATTACAAAGAAAAGTAAAAATTTTTAATTACACTTCCCAATTGATTTTTCTCCGCAGATTCGTCCATTAACCCAAGTGGCTCCTGAGAAGTCAGCACCTCGAATTCCAGTTCGATAAAGTCGTGCTCCCTTTAAATTAGCATTCTGCAAGTTTGCTTTTTCTAAATCGGCTCTTGATAAATCTGCATTTTTTAAATTCGCATTGCTTAAATCAGCCCGATAGAAACTCACCCTTTGCAATCCTGCTTTTTCTAAATTTGCATCCTTTAAATTTGCTGCACTTAAATTTGCTTTCCAAAGATGAGCTTTTGTTAAATTCGTTTTTTCTAAATTTGCATGGTATAAATTAGCTCCTCGAAGGTTGGCTTGTGAGAGGTTTACACCTTGAAAATTTGCGTACATTAAACTACAATGCTTACACTCTTTTTTAAGCTCAGTTTTTTTTGTTGATTTTGTAATGCATTTTCCAATTGAGCCTTTCTCACATTTTTGGCCATTGACCCA
>JBNMNM010000118.1:0-8160 GCA_051275585.1 bacterium
TTTGAATGCTTCCGTTTGAATATTTTTAGTCCAATATGGAGCACGTTCTCGGTGGGTAGTTTTGTCTGCAAGAAAGTAACGCTCAAAAGTTTTCATTGCACTTTTTCCAAAGAATGGAGATTTAGCTCCAGACCAGAGATAAAAGAAAAGGGCAATATTGCTTTCTTTTTGAGGTTTATTATTGATGTATGCATCTCCTGTTTTCACAATCACACTGTGAATATAATCGAGAAGAGCTTTTCCACTATATCCTAAAAATTCTTCAAGTTCACCATCTTCAGTAGAAGGAACAGAAGCATGAATATTTAGAATGCTATTATGAATGTGATATGTTTTTCCTTTCTCAAAGAAAAATTTGATTAAACGTTTTAGTTTTTTTCCATGAACAAATTGTTCTGTAAGATCATCGAGAACTTCTTGTTCTTCGGAGGTAAGTTCAATCGGATTTTCGAGATCAATTGTTGGAAAGCTTGTATCTAATAATCCTTCTGTATTTCCTGTTTTGATTTTTTCAGCTAATCGATTCAACCATAATCGAGATTCCATTTCATATTCAGGATGTGCATGAATAGTTTTTTCTTCTAACTTAAACTGAATCATTACTAATGCTTTTTCCATACTACGGAAAATATCAGTTTTTGCCTTAAACTTTCCTTTTACTGTTTCTGCTGGATATGTTGCTGTTGCAAACTTTTGAAGTTTTGAAATATCAATTCCAAAACGCTTCAATAAGTCGATATGATCATAACGACAAGTAATCCGCATTGCTTCAATGATTAAGGACTGATTTCCTACACAAGCACCCATCCATAAAATATCATGGTTTCCAAAAACTAGATGAAGGTTATCACGATATGCTTTTGAAGCTAAAATTCTGATGATTTTATCAGGTTGTGGGCCTCGGTCGAAGATATCACCTAAAACAATGAGATGATCTAAAAGTAAACGTTTAATACTGACACTTAGCTTTGCAATAAGACGATCTGAAACAACATTGTTTTCGTAAACAAGGTCTGGAACCTTATCTCCGTTAATTAGCTTTAAAATAATATTTTGATATTCATTCGGAAGAACTGCTTTTGATGAAAATTGAGTTTGATCTGTTTTATATCGTAGAATATCAACAAGACATTGAATGACATCTTGTGAGTCCATAGGAATTCGTTTATTAAAGTAATAACCTTCATTCCGAATGATTTTTCCTAGATAGGCCACTTTTTCAGGACTAAATGTTTTTGGTAGGGCTTCTATACAAGTTTGATAAAGTAAACCAAAACGTCCTCGTAAAATTGAGACAAAACGATCTCCCGCACCATGTAAATCGCTAATCCATAATGTTGTTGGGATTTTTGAATCAAGAGCTGTATCAATCTTTAAAATTTCTTGTGATAATTGATCAATTTTTGTTCTTTTCGAAGGATTAATCGGTGTGCTCATCGTCCTTTGGGGGGAATGTTTTAGGTTGTTATGATAGAAAATCAGTAACTTGTAGTGCTGGGACTCTATCATAGGCTGGAAATAAAGCCAAGAGGCTGAAGAAACTTCCTTTTTTCAAAAAGTCTTGTTTTCCAAGTCTTTGATTTTTCATAGATTAATTTATGTTTTGATTCAGGTTTTCGTTTCTAGCTTTAGTATGTTAGGAATTCTTTATGAGTACGGTTTCAAACAATTTTTTTATAAAAAAAATAGAAAGTAATTGGTGAAGAATATGATTAATATTACCAATTTATCTGAAGATTTTCCTCTTGAAGTTACTCAAGAGGTTTATGACAGTTTAAAGCTAAAAAAAAATCAAGGTTGGTCGCATTGCGATACTGATATTGAATGGCTGGTGAAGTTGCATTATTTAAGAACTGGTTTTAAAGAAAAGAAAATTGCAAAAGATGTTTTTTTTAAAAAAGAGAAAGAGCTTGTTTTAAAATGGTGGAAACGGTGGTGCTAAGGAGATATTTTGAAAATTAAAGAACAAATTATTTTAGGAATTGAATCATCAGGCCAGTCGGTTTCTGTAGGTTTAACTCAAGAGGGAAAAGCATTAGGTTTAATTTATAGCAATATAGGGCAAAACGGTTCGGCTCTTTTGATGAAATCGATTGATCAACTCATTACTCAAAGTAATCTTTTAAAAGAAGATCTTGCTGGAATTTGTGTTAATTTAGGTCCAGGATCATTCACATCATTGCGAATTAGTTTAGCTACTGCGGAGTCTTTAGGGATTGCGTTGAATATTCCTGTTTATGGTGTTGATGGAATGACACTAATTGCAGCAACTACAAATTTCTATCCTAAACCAGTTCATGTTGCATTAGAGGCATATAAAAAAGAGTTTTATACTGCGACTTTTGATATGACAAAAGGAACACCAAAAATAGTTCAAGAAATTAAGTTATCCAAGCCACAAGACTTTTATGACTCTTTGCAAGAGGGTGAACTTATATTAGGAAGTGCTGTTCCCAAAATGCTTGCTCTAGATCTTGATCCAACAGAAAAAAAGGCATTTTGGAGTTCAAATTTTCATCATCAAGCAACAGGAATAGGAGTAATTGAATATTTTGCCGAGCATGAAGCAAAAGAACCGGCAATTGTTCCTTTAGAGCCAATTTATATTCGTCTTCCTGATGCAGAAATTTCATATGCAGAAAGGTTTGGAAAATAATGGAACTGGTTACAATTAATCAAGTTGATGATTTTTTAGCGATTAGTGATTCTTTTCTTCAACTTGATCAATCCTGTTTTGTTGGAAAAAGTTGGGATTCAAAATCTTGGCAAGGTTACTTTGAACATCAACAAGCAACATTGATTTATTCTCCAGACTTCACAGGTTTTATTTTTTTTGTTCATGTTTTGGATGAAGCAGAATTATTCAAAGTTGGAGTAGACCCAGCCTTTCGAAAGAAAGGTTTAGGTTCTGAGCTAGTTACTGCAATGGAAGTTGAATTAGCTAAATATCAAGTTAAGTCTTTATTTTTAGAAGTTCGAGAAACGAATCAAAATGCACTTTTTTTATATCAAAAAAGGGGTTTTGAAGAAGTAGGAAAAAGAAAGAATTACTATAAAAATCCAACCTGTTCCGCTTTATTGATGAGTAAAAAATATGATTAATGTCTTAGTCTTATGTGGTGGGGAAAGTGGTGAACATGAAGTATCATTACGTTCTGCCAGTAGTATTTTAAAAAATTTACCTAAAGATCAATT
Organism: bacterium; assembly: GCA_051275585.1. Classification (GTDB taxonomy): domain Bacteria; phylum SAR324; class SAR324; order XYD2-FULL-50-16; family JBNMNM01; genus JBNMNM01. The sequence continues at coordinate 3,196 of JBNMNM010000118.1, forward strand.
TAGAGCAATTCCTGTTGGAATCACAAAAGAAGGTCGATGGGTGAAAGGTGAGCCGTTTTTTCATCATGAGAATTCAGCTTCTGAAATTATGTTGAACCCAGATTTACCAGAAGTTTACTTAAAAAATGATACGATTGATGGAGAAAAAATTGATGCAGTATTCTCTATTATTCATGGAACTTATGGTGAAGATGGTTGTTTACAAGGACTATTTCAACTGAATCATTTGCCATATGTAGGGCCAAATGTTTTGGGGTCTGCTGTAGGGATGGATAAAGATGTAATGAAGCGTTTGCTTTCACAAGCTGGGATTCAAAATGCAAAAAGTGTTACATTAAATTTCTATGATGAAATTTATCCAACATACGAAGAAATTGAATCAAAGTTAGGAAGTACTATTTTTGTAAAACCATGCAATTTAGGTTCTTCTGTTGGAATTTCAAAAGTTCGTAATGAAGAGGAGTATAAAACTGCAATTGAGTTTGCCTTTCAATATGATACAAAAGTTTTGATTGAAGAGTTTATTCAAGGAAGAGAAATTGAGCTTGCTGTTTTAGGATATTCAAAAATTGAAGTTTCAAAAGTTGCAGGTGAAGTAATTCCAAAAGCTGATTTTTATTCTTATGAAGCAAAATACTTAGATGATGGGCCAACAACTGATTTAGTGATGCCTGCAAAGCTTACAGAAGGTGAATTATCTAATTTGCAAGAAATAGCATTAAAAGCATTTCGAGTGTTGGAATGTGCTGGACTAGCAAGAGTTGATTTCTTTTTAACAAAAAACTCTGAAATCTATTTGAATGAAATCAATACTCTTCCAGGTTTTACAAGTATAAGTATGTACCCAAAACTTTGGGCACATAGTGGACTTCCTTATTCTGAACTTCTTACTAAATTAATTACTCTAGCGATTGAGCAACGGGATGCAGAGTCAAAATTAAAGCGAAGCATTTAATGACCATTGCACAAACAAAAACCGCAACTCTAATCGGAGTTGATGCTGAGATTGTAGATGTAGAAGCTGATGTTTCAATCGGCTTATCTAATTTTAATGTTGTTGGTTTGCCTGATAATGCAATCAAAGAGAGTCGTGATCGAATTCAATCTGCATTAAAATCCATTCCTGATGGTTTTCCAATTCGTAAAGTTGTTGTGAACCTTGCTCCTGCCTCACTCAAAAAAGAAGGAACAGGATTTGATCTTCCAATTGCAATGGCAATTTTAGAAGCAAATGGAAAGGTTCCAAAAAGATCACTACAACCTTACTTGATAATTGGGGAGTTATCTCTTAATGGAAGAATTCGAGGGGTACAAGGAGTTTTAGCTGTTGCTCTTTCTGCAAAAAGTGCAGGAATTCAAAAATTATTAATATCTCCTGATAATGCAGAAGAAGCCGCTTTAGTTCAAGGAATTGAAATTTGGACTCCTAAAAATATTGTTGAAGCAGTACATATTGTAAATCAATCAAAGCTATTTTCTCCATATTTACCAGAAATAAAACCTCAATCATTAGACAAAAAATCTATTGTAAATCAGCTTGATTTTGCTGAAGTCTGTGGACAACGATTAGCAAAACGAGCATTAGAAATATCTTCTGCTGGAATGCATAATATTCTTTTTTCAGGGCCTCCTGGATCTGGAAAAAGTATGCTTGCAAAACGGTTTCCTTCGATTCTACCCCCTCTTTCGTTTCAAGATGCATTAGAAACCACAAAAATTCACTCCATTGCAGGTGTATTGCCTAAACACTCAGCATTGCTTGAGGATCGTCCTTTTCGAGAAGTTCATCACTCAACCTCTGGAGCTGGATTAATTGGTGGAGGAAGGCCTGCAAAGCCTGGAGAGGTATCACTTGCACATCACGGAGTTCTTTTTCTTGATGAGTTTCCAGAGTTTCCTAGAAATACTTTAGATTTAATGAGGCAACCTCTAGAAAATAAATTTGTGAAAATATCGAGGGCACAACAAAGTATTCAGTTTCCTGCTAATTTTTTACTTTTAGCTGCAATGAATCCATGTCCTTGTGGTTTCTTAGGAGATCAAAAGAAAAAATGCTCTTGTTCTGCAATGCAAATCCAACGATATCGAGCAAAAATTTCAGGGCCATTGTTAGATAGAATTGATTTACAAGTGGAAATGCCGAGAATTTCTTACGAAGAATTAAATTCAGAAGTTAAAGAGGAAGCAAGTGAGGTTATCCGAAAACGGATCTTAGATGTTCGAGAAGTTCAAAAAAAGCGATTTGAGGAAAGTACTACTCAGTATAATGGAGAAATGAATCGAAAGGAGTTGAAGGCATATTGTTCTTTGACTCAAGAAGGACATCAATTTTTCTCAGATGCTTTGAATAAAATGAATTTTTCAGGAAGAGCACATGATCGAATTTTGAAGGTGGCGAGAACAATTGCTGACTTGGATAGTTCTAAAAATATCCAAGTTCAACATTTAGCAGAAGCGATTAACTATCGCTGTCTAGATCGAGAAATTCAATTCTAACTAACCATATTTGTTTTTACTCGATTAAAAATCAACTGTTGTAGAATAGAAAGAATATTACTAACTACCCAATACAGTACCAACCCTGATGAGAAATCAAGGAAGAAGAAGGTCATGATAACAGGAAACCACTTCATCATTTTTTCTTGTGTTGGCTCCATTGCGGCGGTTGGAGTCAGTCGTTGCTGAATAAACATTGAAACTCCCATTAAAATTGGAAGAACTAATGTATGATCTGCCGCAGATAAATCAGACATCCATAAGAAAAATGGTTGATGTCGTAATTCAATTGCAGGAAGCAACGCAGAGTATAAAGCAATAAAAATTGGAACTTGCATTAATAAAGGAAAACAACCGCCGACTGGATTCACTTTATTTTTTCGATAAAGCTCCATAATTTCTTGGTTTAGTTTTTCTTTATTACCCTTATATTTTTCTCGAAGAACTTTCATTCTAGGGTTAAGTTTTGACATCTTTTGCATAGACATCATCCCTTTGAAAGCAAGAGGGAAAAGGATTAATCGAACTAAAATTGTTAAAATGATAATTGCAATTCCCCAATTGTGTACAATTCCTTGTAACCAACGAAGTGTAGCAAGAAGAGGATGAGCCAAAAATCCAAAAGTAAGATCTAAAGTTTGAAGAAATTCAGGATGAAATTTTTGGATTTGCTCTGTCTCTTTTGCACCAATATAAAGAGTGTGTTGTTGGTTATAAATTTTTCCTTTGTTTAATTGAATTGCTTGTCCTTCAATCTTAATATTTGGAATTAAGATATCTTTACCTTGCAATTTACTTTTTACACTATCAATCACAGCCGTTAATTTAGCATCTTTTGTTTTTAGTGCTGTAATAAAGTAAGTATCCATTGTTCCAACCCATGAAAATGCAGAGATTGTTTTTCCCTCTTTTGCATCATCATCGTCGTACGTTTCGAAATCATCACTAACAAAAGAAATTCCCTTCTTGGCTAGCAAGTTCTTTCCAACTTGAACTGCCTCGTTTCCTGCACCTAAAAGTAGACTTGGATTAATAATCTGATCAGAACCTGAACGGTTGATGACTTGAATATTAAGTTCTATTTCATAAGAATTTGGAGAGAAAGTAAGGGTTTTACGAATTTCAATGTTATTCTTGGTTCTTGCAACTAGAGTTACTGTATTTTTGGCTTTTGTTACATTAACTTGTTCCTTATTTGTTGTATAAGGTAAAGTTGTTTGATTTTTCTGAATTTGAAAACTAAGTGGGTAATTTTTACCATGTGTATCACCAATCATTTCAATTAATCTAGTTGGATCTACTTTTACAGGAGTACTTTTAGAGCCTGTAAACATTCCCAAAATATAGTCTTTGAAATTAGTTTTCTGAGGCAAAGCATACTTATGTTGCAACAATTGAAAAGAGGTTAGTGCTCCATTATAGGTATCAATTTTAGCCTGATACAGATTAGATGTAACTGTAACCGTTTTACGAGGTGTACTTAAAGCAATATTGCTACTTGTTGCCTTAGCAATCTCAGTTTTCTTTGCAGTTGCAGTTGTTGATTGTTGTTTTTTAATAAGCTTCTGTTGTTGTGTCGCTATATTTGATTTTTTCGGTGCTTTTGGTTTTTGTGGTGGAAAAATTAAATAGTAACCAACTATAATAATAGTCGATAATACAAAGGCTGACAGTAGATTCTTATCCATTTTTTCGATTTTGTATAAATGATGGTCGATTAGGGACGGGATCGTGTCCACCCTTCATAAAGGGATTACAACGAAGAATCCTTTTGGTTGTCAAAAAACAACCCCAAAAAAAGCCGTGTTTCTTAAACGCTTCAACACCGTAGTGTGAACAAGTTGGCGTATAGATGCAACTAGGAGGTAATAATGGAGATATTGCTTTTTGATATAGCCAAATCAATCCCAAGAAAGGAAAGGCCAATAGCTTATTGATTGCCTGTAGAGTTTTCATCCAAAGGTAGGGAGTCGAGGAATTGGTTAAGTTTATATTTGATATAAGATAACGTAAGTTCCTGACGAGGAGGATTTGTGATAAAAATAGCACAATCAATGGAACATTTGCTGATTTTATCCGAACTCCGGAGGGCTTCCCGAATGAGCCTTTTAACTCGATTCCTAGCTGGAGAATTACCAACTCTTTTAGAAATAGAAATTACAAAACGAGCATGTCCTTCACTTTGCTTGATATACTTAAGCTTAAGTAAACCTGCTCGTGCAAACTTCCCTTTACTAAAAATTGTATCAATCAGTTTTTTTTGGCCTAATCGATGCTTCTTAGGAAAACCCTGCTTCACCGGACTATGCACTTAGTTTCGATCGTCCTTTTCGTCTTCGAGCGTTAACGATTTTTCGTCCAGACGGTGTAGACATTCTTTTTCGAAAACCGTGTGTCTTTTTTCTCTTTCGAGTATTTGGTTGGAATGTTCTTTTCATTTGCTCATCTCTACGAAATAGTTTTTTTTAA
>JBNMNM010000119.1:0-8132 GCA_051275585.1 bacterium
AATTGTAGATGAAACGCTTACTAGCCTAGGAATTGATGAGAAGGGGTTAGATCGCTTAGATCGTGATATTTTAAAAACAATGATTCATATGTATAGTGGTGGGCCTGTTGGTGTTGACTCTTTAGCCGCTACATTATCAGAAGAAAAAGACACCATTGAAGATGTTGCAGAACCGTTTTTATTACAACAAGGAATGATTAAAAGAACACCACGAGGACGAGTTGCAACAGAAAAAGCGTATGAGCATCTAGGAATTGTTCTAAAACCATGATAAGCCTGAATCGCAAAAGAGGATGGTGGTTTTTCACATGAAGGATATTACTCTAGGAGGTCAATGGGAAATCTTCGCAAAATTTTAGTGATTCATGATGCACGATTAGTTCGAAATATTATTTGTGGAAAAATTCGTTCTGAGTATTTATCTGCATTTGAAATTGTTTCTGTTTCTTCTGATGAAGCAATTCGTGCTATCTTCCAAGAAAAATATGAGATTATTATTTGTGGAAAAGAGATGCTTGACTTTAAAGAAGTGGGGCTTCAATCTTACTGTTCAAATTCTCCAGACAATCAAGGAATACCAATAATTTATATTGTACCTCCTCAATCAATAGATGATGATTGGAAGTCTTTAGGAGTACAGTATGTATTGCCTTCACCTCTTTCTAGTGTTTCTTTAAGAGAAACAATTAATGAAATTTGTAATCCAAGAAAGTGGCGATCTGGTGAACGATTTGATGTCGAAAATACAAAAATCAACTTGTATCATCGAGATTTTTATACTACAGGAAAAGTCCTAAATTTAAGTATTGGTGGTGTTTTATTTGAAACTTACTATTGGAAGGAAGTTGATTTATTCCAATGTAATTCTATTACGATTGAATTTCCACCAGAGATTAATCTTCAGGTAAATCATATTCAATGTAAACTGCTCAAACAGAAATCAGTTTCATGGAACAAAAAAGGTGATCCTATTTCTGTTATTTCTGTTTTAAGTTTTGTCAATATTTCAGACGAAAATTTAGAAATTTTAAATACAGCATTTGATTACTTTCAAGAACACAGCAGTCACATACTATCAAAGGTTTAAGCTTGATGAAGAAAGCACATATCCAAACTTTTGGCTGTCAGATGAATGAACATGATAGTCAACGTATGATTGAGACTCTCAAACGAGAGGGGTACGAAATCACTCCTGATATAAGCCAAGCCAATCTTGTTTTATTAAATACATGTTCTGTTCGAGAAAATCCTGAAAATAAGGTTTATAGTCTTCTTGGAAAGTTGCGAAAGCAAAGAGCTGATTTAGCAGAAGAGTTGATTATTGGTGTTGGTGGATGTGTAGCTCAGCAAGAAGGAAAAAACATCCTCAGGAGAGATAAAACCGTTGATATGGTTTTTGGAACGGATAATTATTTTCGACTTCCAGAAATGCTAAAAGAAGTACAGGCAGGAAAACGAGTTGTTTATACTGACTGGATGCCTCGTGAGAAAAAAATCCAAAATTTTATTCCTGATGAAGATTTAGAAACAGGAAAAGTTGAAGGTTGTAAGGCTTATATTGCAATTACAAAAGGCTGTAATAATTATTGTGCATTTTGTATTGTTCCAACCACTCGAGGGCGTTTAGTTTCTCGTGAATTAGAGAATATTTTGCAAGAAGCAAATAATCTTGTAAATAAAGGTGCAAAAGAAATTACTCTACTTGGACAAAATGTAAATTCATACCAAGCCAATGACGATGGTTTTTATGAATTACTTGATGCTGTTGCAGCTATTGAAGGACTTCAACGATTACGTTTTACTTCTCCATATCCAAATGATTGGAATAATCGCTTAACTGATTTAATGGCGAAACATCCTGTAATTTGTAGTCAGTTGCATTTACCATTTCAAGCTGGTTCTGATCGAATTCTAAAATTGATGCGACGACAACATACACAAGCAGAATATTTAGAAAAAATGGCATATCTTCAGAAAACAATTCCAAACATTGAGTTAAGTACAGACTTAATTGTTGGTTTTCCAACAGAAACTGATGAAGATTTTGAAGAAACCATGAAGGTTCTGAAAGAAGTTGGTTTTGCTAATGTGTATGCTTTCAAATATTCTCCACGTCCAGGAACTCGTGCATCTGAAAATATGGAAGATGATGTTCCAAGAAAAGTAAAAGAAGAAAGATTAAAGCGAGTATTAGATTTTCAACAAGAACAACTAACAAAACATTTAGAAGGGTTAGTTGGATCAACTCAAGAAATTCTTGTTGATAATGCTCATCCTAAAGAACGTTTTGCGATGAATGGAAGAACAAGTGGATATCTTCCTGTCACTGTTCTTAATTCATCATTAGAAATTGGCGATTTTGCAAAAGTAAAAATCGTAGGAAAACGAACATTCTCTCTTATTGGAGAAGTAGTTCCATCTGAAAAATCATCTGTTGCTTAATTTTGGTTTGATTTTATGAGTGAAAAACGTCTTGTTATCGGTATTGATGTTGGTGGAACTAGCATTAAATTTGGAGTAGTTTCTGATCAAAAAGAACTACTGTTTCAAGAATCTGTTCCTACTGATAAAACAGATCCAGCAAAATCATTCCAAGAAATTAAAACATGCTTAGATGATTTTTTTTTGTCAGCAGTGTATGATTGGAAAGATGTTGTTGGTTGTGGCATTGGGATTCCTGGGGCAATTGCTCAAAATAATCAATTAGCCTTTCCAATTGTGAATCTTAAAAGTTGGTCTGATTTTCCATATATTGAATATTTAAGTGAATTATTTCAGGTAAAAGTTCAATTAGGAAATGATGCAACATTAGCTGCATTTGGAGAACAATGGGTCAACCAACTTGAAGATATTTCACCGTTACTCATTGTAACTTTAGGAACTGGTGTTGGTGGTGGAATTATCATCAATGGAAAACCACTTTATGGTTACGAAGGTTGTGGTGGAGAGATTGGGCATCTATTTGTTAATCCTGATGGTATTTTATGTCCGTGTGGGCAAATTGGATGTCTTGAAACCATTAGTTCCGCAACAGGAATTGTAAGACTTTATCAAGAACAAGTTCCTAACTCTGCATTATCAGCAAAAGAAGTGATGGACTTAGCAAGAACAGGAGACTTAATTGCTAAATCAGTTCTTCAGATAGCAGGGGAAACATTAGGAAAAGCATTATCTCATATTTTAACTATTCTTGATCCAGAACGGATTGTTTTAGGTGGCCAAGTTTCAAAAAGCTTTGATCTCCTTCAACCTTATGTTCTAAAAGGGATTCAAAAATATTTAAACCATTCTTTTGACTCAAACCGTTTGCAGGCTAGCCAACATCCAGCAGGTGCTGGAATTTTTGGTGCCGCCAGAGTAGCTTTGCTGGAAGCATAAATACGGTTGAATTTTTCTCAAATGAGTTTATGGCTCGAACAAAAACGTATCTAGTTACAGTTCATATTAAAAGTGAAGATCTCTTTGAAGCTCAAGATTCATTTGATGAACTTGAGTTTTTAGCGACTACCCTTGATCTCAATGTGATTGGAAAGACAATGCAAAGTCTTCCTGCAATTGAGAAACGTAGTTATGTTGGTTCTGGAAAACTAGATGAAATCAAAGAATCAATAAGTCAGCTTGAAGTGGATCTCTTAATTTTTGATAGTGAATTAAGTCCACAACAAGGAAAATACCTTGAGTCTAAATTAGACTGTATGGTCTGGGATCGAACTCAACTGATTTTAGAAATCTTTGCTCAACATGCTCAAACAGCAGAATCAAAAACTCAAGTAGAACTAGCTCAATTGAAATATATGTTGCCTCGTCTTGTTGGAATGTGGGCACATTTGGATCGAGAGAAAGGGGGAATTGGTGCTTCTCGTGGTATGGGGGAAAAGCAGGTTAATATTGATAGAACCCTACTTCGGAAAAAAGTCCAATTGCTTGAGCGTAGTTTAACCAAAACTCGAAAAGAGCGAAAAACACAAGGAAAACATCGAAAGAATTTTATTCAAGTTGGAATTGTTGGGTATACCAATGCAGGAAAATCCACGCTAATGAATATGCTAACGGATGAGGATTTATTAGTTGAAAATAAGTTATTTGCGACTCTTGATTCAACCACACGTATTTTGAAAGGGGTTACAAAACCTGATATCTTAATTTCAGATACTGTTGGGTTTATTCGAAAGATTCCACATGGCCTTGTTGCATCGTTTCACTCCACGCTTGAGGTTTTAAAAGAAGCTGATTTACTTCTTCATGTTGTAGATGCATCTCACCCTTTTATGGATGATCATATCCGAACAACTAGAGGTGTTCTTAAAGAAGTTGGAGTAAAGGGAATTCCTACAATTGTAGTGCTCAATAAAATGGATTTAGTAACGGATAAAGTTGACCAATTGATGCTTACCAGTAATTATCCGGGAGCTATCCAAGTTTCAGCATTAAATCCAAATTCAAAAAAACAAGTTCGAGATGAAGTAAAAGGTTTTTTTCAAGAAAACTTGATCAAAAGAAATACAATGTTGTCTTATGATCAGACAAACTGTCTCTCGTATTTATATGAATTAAGCATGGTTGATGAAATTAAATATGAAGAAGACGGAATTCATATTATTCATACAATGACACCAACCAATGAAAAAAAATTGAAAGCAATTTTATTGAAACATTCAGTAACAATTTCTTCTGATGAGAAACTAGAGTTACTTTAGAAAAAACTGTTTCTAATAATATTTAAATTTAAGCCGAGCCTTATGATTTATCCTCTTTTGCGTACACTTCTTTTCCAGATAGACCCAGAGCGAATTCATGACCTGACGATGAAATTTACCAAGTTTCAGGGAAGTAAACCATGGGTGAGTGATCTTCTTCGAAAGCAGCTTTTATGGGAAAGTTCTGAGTTAGAGACACAAATTGGAGATCTACATTTTCGAAACCCTGTAGGATTAGCGGCTGGATTAGATAAAGATGGAATTGCTATTCAATTTATGCAAGAACTAGGATTTGGACATTTAGAAGTTGGAACCGTTACACCATTACCACAACCTGGAAATCCAAAACCTCGGTTGTTTCGATTGCCAGAAGATCAAGGGATTATTAATCGAATGGGATTTAATAATCATGGTGTTGCAAAATTGGCTCAGTCAGTAGCTAATAGTAATAAAAAGGTTCCTGTAGGAATTAATCTTGGTAAAAATAAAGATACTCCTCTCGAAGAAGCTGCAAGTGATTATGTAAAAGGGCTTCAAACTGCGTGGAGTGCTGGAGATTATTTTGCAATTAATATTAGTTCTCCAAATACTCAAGGTTTACGAAGTTTACAGGAAGAAAAAGCACTTTATCCTTTGATTCAATCCGTTATGAAAACAAGGGATGAGCTAACAGAAGCAAATGGAAAGAAGAAACAAATCTGGTTGAAAATTGCTCCTGATGTTACAGAAAAAGAACTAGAAACAATTACAGGCATTGCTCTTGACTTAAATGTTGATACTTTGATTGTGAGTAACACAACCATTGGAAGAAAAGGGTTAATCAATGGAAATAAAAAAGAACAAGGTGGTTTGAGTGGACTTCCAGTAAAAGAACTTTCCAATCAAATTTTAAAGAAAACTTCAGAGTATACAAAAGGCCAAATTCCATTGATTGGAGTTGGTGGTATCTTCAGTGGTTTAGATGCATTTGAAAAAATTACTCTTGGAGCTAGTATGGTTCAAATTTATACTGGTTTTATTTACGAAGGCCCAGCAGTCGTAAAGAGTATTAAAAAAGAGTTAACAAACATTCTTCGACAACGCGGCATTAAGAGTATTTCGGAAGCTGTTGGAATTGCTCTGCCATAATCATAATCAACAAAAAAAATTATGGTTCAAGGATTCCCTTATCAAACAATACAAGTTGTATCATTTAAGCTAGATGGTGTTGACTACGGAATTGACCTATTTAAGGTTAAAGAAATCGTAGATATGCAACAGGTAAATTCAATTCCACGATCACCCGATTTTATTGAAGGCGTAATTAACCTTCGAGGTGATGTATTCCCTCTTATTGATTTACGGAAGCGTTTAGGCGTGACTGCTGGAGATTATAGTAATTGCAAAATTATTATTATGATTTTAGGAAAGAAAAAGAAGGGCGTTGGATTTATTGTTGATTCGATTTCATCTGTAGTTCGACTTGACTCTGATCATATTTCAAAAGTTCCTCCTGTCAAACTTGAAAATATCAATCAAGAATTTATGCTTGGTGTTGCAGAAGTAAGTGAAGGAGAGATGCTAGTTCTTGTTGATCTTGAACATGTATTTACAGCAAAGGAAAGTGTATTTCTTAGTGGTGTAAAATAAATGAAAAGATTTTTCTCTCTCTTTTTAGTTTTATCAAGTATTTTTCTTTTTTCTGCATGTGAGAATTCTGATCCAGTAAAAAAAGAAATTGATTTTCAAAAGGTTCTTCAGAAAAATTTTATTCAGCAACCTAAGACTGTAATAAAAGTACCTGAAATCATTTTTACTGATTTAGAAGGAAAGGAACATACTCTTGCTGAATTTCGAGGAAAGGTAGTTTTTTTAAATTTTTGGGCTACATGGTGTTTTCCTTGTCGAAAAGAAATGCCTGATATGGATGAACTTTACTTTAAAATGAAGTCATCAAAAAATTTCAAAATCTTAGCCTTGGATCTTGGAGAAACCTCAGCCACTGTGAAAAAATTTCTAAAAGAGTATCCCTACTCATTTCCAATCGGATTAGCAAAAAATACAGAGACTTTACAAAAGTTTTTAGGGGGAGCAAGAGCAGGTCTGCCAACAACATTTGTGATTGATAAAAAAGGATATGTGATTGCAAGAGTACTAGGACCTAGAATTTGGAAAAAACCAGAGTTAATTCGTTACTTCCAACATATTTCAAACCTTCAAAAGTAAAGGCTATATGTTTAATATTGGATTTACAGAACTCATCGTTATTGGTGCCATTGGTCTGATGATTTTTGGTCCAGATAAGTTGCCTTCATTAGCAAGAAGTTTAGGTAAAATCATTACTCAGTTCAGAAGAACAACCAATGATTTTAAAGCTCAAATAACAAAAGAAATTGATGATGTTGGTATGGAAGACTTTAAAAGTTTGCAAAAATTTAAAGATTTGCAAGAAGAATTTAAAGTTCCTCATACAATTTCAACAGATCAAATGGCAGGATATCTCGAAAAAGCTGCAAATGCTTTAGATAAACAAAAAGATTCAATAACAGAGTCAATTACTGCAAGTTCCTCCACAACAAAAAATTCATCAAAGAGCTAATTTTTTATGGAAAGTTTAAAAGCAGCAGTTCGTAATATTCCTGATTTTCCAAAAGAAGGAATTCAATTTAAAGATTTAACAACTTTGTTTCAAGACGGAAAAGCATTTAAAAGAAGTCTTGATTTGATTGCAGAGCATTACAAAGGTCAAAAAATTGATAAAGTTGCTGGTGTAGAGTCACGAGGCTTTATTCTTGGTGGTGCAATTGCTGATCGTTTAGAGTGTGGTTTTGTTACTGTACGAAAAAAAGGAAAACTTCCTTGGAAAACTATTTCTCAAGATTATTCTTTAGAATACGGAGAAAGTGCTCTAGAAGTTCATATTGATGCTGTTGAGAAAGGTGAGAAAATTCTTGTAGTTGATGATTTATTAGCTACAGGTGGAACGTTAGAAGCTACTATTAAGCTAATTGAAGAGCTTGGTGGTGAGATTGCAGGAGTTACTTGTATAATTGAGCTTTTAGGCTTAAATGGACGTGAACGATTAAAAGATTATCCATTACACTGCCTATTAGCTTACGACGAAGCGTAATTTCTATTTCTGCTTGAAATAATTTTTTTTTCTATTTCAAGCAGAAAACTCTTTGATTTAATCTTGAATTATTATTTTTTCAGGAAGAAGGCTTTTGCAACGAACCTCTAATAAACGAGGATGCTCCCCTGTTTGAATTGATTCTATTGCTGTTTGAATCAAATCAAGCCTTTTTGTAAATTGTGCCGTTAATGTTTTTTTCCGATCAGTTAGAATCTCATCTGTAACATCTTCTCCATATCCATCCACCATCAGGCTTAATCCTAGCTGTAAAAACTCATTTCCTACTTTTTGAAGAATATTATCAAGAGCTAAAATTCCATCTT
>JBNMNM010000120.1:0-8117 GCA_051275585.1 bacterium
GATACATATTTTTACTAATTCCCTCGTAAATATAAAAAGGCAATAAAATCAGATATATATTAAATATTTTTTTAAAATTTATACCTGCTCAATGTCAGCTGTTCAACTGATGGATTTTATTAAAGCTATTGAAAAAGCAACAGGAAAAGAAGCACATAAAAATTATCTTCCAATGCAAGATGGTGATGTTCCTGCGACTTATGCTGATGTTGATGACTTAATAAATGATGTAGGCTTCAAACCAAATACAAATATTGAAGATGGAATTCAAAACTTTGTTGCTTGGTATCGAGATTATTATCAAGTCTAGTTCTACCAAAAAGGCTCACATTTCTGTGAGCCTTCTAAATTATTGTTTTTTATATACAGGTAGTCGTTCTTGTGCTTCTTGAGATAAGCCTTTTCGACGTAACTCTAATTCTAAAAAGTCTTTCCCCCACTGAATAACCTTTTGACTAAACTCATCCTCAAATCCCAAACATCGACCAACATAAGAAAAAAATTCAACTTCTTCTGGTGCAATGTGATTATCTGAAATCACAACAACCGCAACAGATAAAAGAATTTTAGATGCTGTTTTCCGATCAGTTTCAAAAATACCAAGATCTGGTTTACCCAATGATTTTACTACTCCAATAATGTGGCTCACATCATCAGTTGAATCTAAAAAATCGATAGTTTCTTTTAACATTTCTAATTCTTCAGATGTAACTTTTCCATCAGCTGTAATTACTCCTGCAATTGCCTTTGCTGCCCACTTTTTTGCTTTATATGGTAGTTTTGCTAAGATTGTATTTGACATATTAATATCAAGGATAATTTTCAATGATTTACCTCTTTTTTTTGTAGAATTGCAAAAAATCTATCAAATTCCTTAATAAATCTAAACAAAAACCTTTTTTTTCTTAAATAAAAGGAAATATTCACATCAACTAAATATATAAATTCAATTACGTATATTAAATAAAACCATACGTATCTATTTTAGAATCTAATTAACTTCAATAAAATTAAGCCTTCAAGTAAGTTTTTTGATATAAAAATAAAATACCTCTAAAAAATTCTTGCAAAGATCAATTATTTATCTACATAATTCCTATGTTTTTTTTATTCAAAATTGATTTTAAATAGGGATTTATATGAAAATTTTTCTTACGAGCTTATTTCTTTTTTTAGTTTTAAGCTCACAAGGGTTTGCTAAAATCATTCGATTTCATGATTCAGTGAATATTGACCTAAAAGTAACTAAAATGAAACGTTACTTTGGAGAAGGGATTTTAACAAAAGATACACCTGTTAGAATTGGAAAATACTCTGTTGTTCTTGCTGGAAATACTGAGTTACGTTTCAGTATCTCAAGAATTCGAACACGAGACAGACAGTGGAAAAACATCCATGTCATTAAAACTGCATTCTTAGCAAAGACTGTAAATTTAAATATTGGCGGAATTACAGTTCCTTTTCGAAAAAATGGTAGAATTGGATTTTCTCGGTATAACACAGTGCTTGGCGGAGATTTAGCTCGTGTTATTACAGTAAAAATTGATAACCAGAATATTTCCTTCGGACCTCGAATGAGTCGTTTCCGATTAAGTAAATATGGTTTAAAAGATTTAACATTCTACTCCTCAAAAAACCGTTATGCATTCAAAAATCCTTTAGGATTATATTCTGGATACCTTGCAAAGGGAACAACATTTCGATCAGGCTCAATCAATGTTCCTTTACAGATGGGAAAAAGAATTTCTTTTTATGCAAAAGGTGGTTTACGGAGAGGAACTCTTTCAAGAAATTTAACGATTCGACTTAATGGAAAACCACTTACATTGTTATCTGGTAAAGCTGTATCATTTATTCGTGCAGGAACATTTTCTACAGGTTACTTAGCAAAACCATTTACAGTTCAATTTCAAGGAAAAAAGATTACTCTTGCTTCATTCAAATATTTTGGTTTGTTTAGTCGAGGTGGTTTATCTTCAGGAACTCCTTCTCATAACGTGACACTAAAAGTTGGTGGAAAACAATACACATTTATGAGTGGAAAACCATTAAGATTCCAGTTTTTTGGAAAAGGTGTTTCTTATGGTTGGTTAGCGAAAAATACAACAGTTAGAGTTCTTAGAAGCTCTACACCAGTAGTAGCTAGAGCAGGTACAAGAATTGTATTTGATCGTTACGGAAAAGTACGATACGCAAACAAAAGATACTAAAAAAGTAAGAATAGCCCATTAATTATAATGGGCTATTTTTTTATTCTGCTTGTAATAAAAGCCCTTTTAAATAGTTTCCGTCTTCAAATCCTTCTACAACGGGACAGTCCTCACCTAAACCAATCTGCTGAATAACTTTCACTTTTCTTGACTGTTCGTTAAGAATGGTTTCAATTTTTCTTTGAAAGTCTTTTAATTTTACTTTATGAGTATTCAGAAAAACTAAAATTTTTCCTCGTTTTGAACACACTTGAATCAACTGAGGTAAAAGTGTTTCATAAACTTGTAATGCAGATTTTATTTTTTTCCCATCAGAAGAAGCGGATGGTGGATCACACAAAATGAAGTCAAATTCTTTTTCTTCCTGTATAAATTGTACAACAGCTTTCTGCACAGGAGAGACAACAGAGCAATGTTTACTCTCATCTAAGTCAGGATTATTCCGTAAATTCTCTTCTAACCATTGGATATATGCAGATGAAATATCAACTGAAGTAACAGCTTGTGCTTGGTTCTTTAATGCAAATAAAGAAAAAGCTCCTGTATAAGCATATAAGTTTAAAAAATGAGTGCACTTTTTGAAGTGTGAAGACAATTGTTTTCGAATTGAAGACATATCAGAATAAATTCCAATATCATAATATTCTTGAAACTGAATTCTGTATTTTACTCCAAATTCAGTAATCCAATCTTTACTTATAGTTTCATCACCCCATAATCGTTCAATATTAGCCTTTCTAAGGTCATCTCTTTTCTGAATCCAAACATTCCACTCAGAATCAGGAAAAACAGCTAATAACGCCTTTCTTAACTTTGAAATAAAAACAGAGTACTGTTTTCTCCAAAAGCCAGAATAAAATTGAATTAAAAGATGATTTCCTATTTTTTGGATTAATAATCCAGGTAAATTATCTGCTTCACCAAAAACCAAATAACAGTTGTCTCGTTCAGACCAATGAGTTGCATTACATCGTTTTTGAAATGCATCTACCAGCCGTTCTTCTAAATCATGGGAAAAATTTTGACTATTATACTCCTCTTTCCCTATAGTATGCTTCCATACACGGCCTTTTACTTGTGAATGTTCAGGATCATGAAAAAACAAACAGTTCTTTTTTCCTGCGTGATCAACACCGACTAACCATGTTTTTTTCTGTGGAAAATTTTTAGTATAACCATCATTTATAATCCAAAAATGCCCTTGTTCAATAAGACGTATCGAAGTAGGGTGCAAACGCACATGGTGTTTGGCTTCTAATTTTTTGTTAGTTGGATTTTTTTTTACTTGAAATTTATTATTGAATGTTTTTTTCATCATTAGAAATTTCTCAAAGAAGAGTAAGGACTTCGTAAGTAAACAGATTAGTATCAATACTGCTTTTGGATTTTAGGAAAACAATGAGTCTAGAGAAAGGAACAATTGAATTAGAAAGACGATTTCGAATATTATTTCACATAGTATTAAAACTAAACAGTGACGACCTTATTCAAGAATTAAAAAAATTCAGTCACAATGGTTTAGAAATTAAAAAATTAATTCAATATGAAGATACGGTGATTGAACTCCTTGAAAAAGAAAATCGCTTTATTCTGCCTGATGACACTACAGAAATTAAAAATATGCGGAAAAAATTATTTCGTGATTATAATGCTTGGACACCATCATCTAAGAATCAACAGGAGCCATAATTGTAAATTTAGTTCCTTCACCAAAAGTACTTTCACAATGAATTTTTCCATGAAGTTTACGATGAACTAAATTGTAGACAATATGAAGACCTAACCCTGTACCTCCTTCTCCTGTTCTTTTTGTTGTGAAAAATGGATCAAATACTTTATCTACATTTTCTTTTTTAATACCTTGTCCATCATCTTTATAAATCCAAATTAAATCTTCTTTTTGAATATAAATAGAAATTGAGATTTCTCCTTTATTTTGTTCATCATATGCATGTTTTAAAGAATTCATGACAAAGTTAGTTAATAACTGTGAAAAGACTCCTGGATAGTTAAAAAGTTGAAGTTCAGAATCACAATTAAGATGGATTTTAAGATCCTTTTTCTTTAACTCTCCTTCTAAATTACTTAAAACTTGTTCAAAATAAGGTTTTACAAAAAATTTCCTTTTTTCCTCACTTGATTGATCAACTGCTACTTGTTTAAAATTCTGAATTAATTTTGAGGCTTGGTTTAAGTTTGTAAGAAGATGATTACTTCCATCAGATATTGTATTTACAAATCTCTTTAAATCAGACTTCTTAAATATTCCTTGCTTCATTAAATCCCCAAATTTAGAGATTTCTTTTTCAAGATAAGAAGCTAATGTTATACCTAAACCTACTGGAGTATTAATCTCGTGGGCAACTCCAGCAACAAGTCCTCCTAATGCAGACATTTTTCTTTGTTCTACTAACTGTTCTTGTGCTGTACTGACGGTTCTTAATGCTCCTTGTAATTCTAAATTTTGTTGATGTAACTGTTCTGTTCGTTTGACCACTTTTTCTTCTAATGTATGATTGTACTCTGCTAGCTGGTCATGAGAAATTTTTAAATCTAAATGAGTTCTTACTCTAGCTAAAAGTTCTTCTCGAATAAACGGTTTAATCAAATAATCATTGGCTCCAGAAACCAGTCCATTTACTAAATCAGATACTTGAGTTTTTGCTGTTAGCATAATGATTGGTAATGATGCTGCATCTCTTGTTTTCCGAATTTCTAAACATACATCATAACCACTCATTCGTGGCATCATTAAATCTAATAAGACTAAGTCTGGATTTTCAGTTTTTAATAGTTCTAATGCTTGAAAACCATCCTGAGCAGTCAATACTTGATAGTTTTGCAATGTTAAATGGCTTTGCAGTAATTCAAGATTAATTGGTTCATCATCAACAATCAGAATTTTTTGATTTCCGATAACAGATAAAAATTGAGAATCAAGGATAGGTTGTATATCTGAGCTAACAGTAGGATTTTCAAGTTTTTTACTTTCCTGATAATAATAGTTACTTTGTGCGATTTGTTCTTTAATGCTTTGATCCTTTGCTACAGGAAGCCAAATAGAAAAAATTGATCCTTGATCTAATATACTTTCAAGTTCAATTTCTCCATGATGCAATTCAACCAATTGCTTCGTAATTGAAAGACCAATTCCAGTTCCTCCATATTCTCGTCCAATTGAACTATCTACTTGTTCAAAACTCTGAAAAATTTGATTCAATTTTTTTTCTGGAATACCAATTCCTGTATCTCTTACTTGAATACAAACACGCTCATTCTTTTGAAAAGCCGTAATTTCAACTTCTCCTTGGTGAGTGAATTTAATCGCATTCCCAATCAAATTATAGAAAATTTGTTGTAATCGATTTTCATCTGCTTCAATCAAAGGAAGATCATTAGAAATTTTTGAGATTAGTTTTACATCTTTATTGCCAATTAACGTTTCTGAAAGAGATAAAACAATCTCAATAATACTTTTACAATCTACAGGTTTAATTTGTAAAACTAGTTCTTGATGTTTCATCTTTGAAAAATCAAGCAAATCATTCACAAGATTAGAAAGTCTCTTTCCAGAATGAACAATCATATCAAGACTTCTTACAAATACTTTTGGAGAATACGTTTTTTGCTGATTCACCTCAATCAAAGATTCAGCCAAACCTATAATTCCGTGAATCGGAGTTCTTAATTCATGGGATGTATTGGCAAGAAATTCATCTTTCATTTCATTTGCTTTTTGCAATGCTGATTCTGCATCCTTTCTCTGTGTAATATCACGAATTCCTATAACCCATAGGGTTAATCCATAGTAAACTTGTTTGGTAACTACAATTTCAGCAAAAAATGTACTTTTATTTTTCTTTAAGAATTCAATTTCATAAGAAATATCATCTCTTACTCCAATTTGCCTTTCTTCTAACTCACTTTTAACTTTTTCATCAATTAAATTAAACACATTCATATTGATCATTTCAGCCGTAGTATATCCAAATAAAGCTGGAATATCCTTACTAAATTCAATAATTCTCAACTTTTGATAGATCAAAACACCATCAAATGCCGCATCAATTAATCGACGAAATTTCTCTTCTCCTTCATCTGAAACTTGACGTGCAATTTTTTCATGTTCAAGTGTTTCAAATTGAGCAAACTCTTTCTCTTGTTTTAAAATATGAATTCGATCAGCTAATGCTAAAGAGAGAAATAACACCTCAACAATCGAACCTGCTTGTAAAGTATACTCTGTGAAAAAATTATTTTCGAGAAAGCCTAAATTTTTAAAAGCTGTAATTACAATACCTAAGAGTAAAATACTCCACGCACACATAAAATAACGAGCTGATCGATATTTTTTAATAAATGAAGAAATTCCCATTACAAAAACAAGTACTGCGGAAAAAAGAATGAGAACAACAGAAATTCGAATAATATATTGATACGAAATTAAAAAAGAGCCTATAATCCCAAAAATAAGAAATATCATCAAAGCAATGGCTGTTTTATTAAGAACTGGATTATAAACTTTGGATAATAAAAATGAACGGGAAAATTGTAACATCCAAAAACATCCTAAATAAATAAAAATAGGTACACTATAATTATTCCACCAAACCCAATCAGGCCATAATAATTGGAATGTTAATCCGTTATAAGATCCTTGAAATAACAACTGACTACTTAAAAATAAAACATAATAAATATAATTTTTATCTCGAATAAAAATATATAAAAATAGATTATAAACACACATTACGATGATAATTCCATAGTATGTGCCTAATATTAGCTGCTCTGAACTAATTTTTTCTAATAAAGATTTTGAATCTCGAATATGCAAAGAGATATCCATCGATCCTAAAGTTTCAAATCTTAAATAGTAGGTCTTTTTTTCTAATGGTTGGATTGATAAATTAAAAATAAAATTTTTATTTTTAATTTCCCTCGTTTTAAATGGAGTTTGATCACCTGTTGCATATCGCTGATATTTTTTGTTTTTGAGTGGTTTATAAAAATCGAGATAATCAATGAGAGGATAATTTTGTTCAAGAAACCACTCCATTCCTTTTTTAGATTGGTTATCCACCTGAATTTTGACCCAATATGCAGATGAAGTATAACCTATACTTCCAAAAATATTTTGATACGGAGTAAATTTTTGTTGGAATTCTGCCTTTTGAATTTGCTGAATTGTTAGAGTTTTAGTTCTGTCCTCCAAAATATCAATTTTTGATCGTAATTGGTATTCCAATTTTTCAGACACAAGACGAACTTCTTTTCCAAAACCCTGAAGTTTTAAAGAAAAGAAAAACACTACAATTAAAAAGAAATAAACCCTCTTTGATTTTACCAAAAGCCCCTTTAAAATAACCACAATACAAAAAAATCTGTCTGATTTTAGCTAGAATAGAGTTTAGACAGAATATAACAAAAAATATTCAAAAAACCTAGAATTTTGATATCACAATAATTTTCTTATTCTCTCATTATAATTTTGGTATGTAGAATTAAAATGAAGAAGCTTCCTCAAGCAAGCTATTTAGCTAAAAACTCTATATTTTTAAATTAATTTACTCAGATTATTACTTAGTTTTTATTTAAAAATTGCTAAATAATCCTTTACATTAATATGGAAAAAAAAAGAAAAACTCTATTAATTTACATGAAAGTACTATTACACACTTTTTTTCTTCCTTTCTGGCTTATTTTATGCTTAAAAAATATTTATTCGTTAAAAATATTGTTTGGAATTACAAACTTGTAATTATTTTATGGAGGATTAGGGATGTCATTAGAATTTGAAGAACTAAATGAGGACTCATACGAAGAAACGTACGATGAAGAGGAAGAAGAGGAAGAAGAGGAAGAAGAGGAAGAAGAGGAAGAAGAGGAAGAAGAGGAAGAAGAGGA
>JBNMNM010000121.1:0-8092 GCA_051275585.1 bacterium
TTATTGCTGAGATTCTTTTAAATTAATTAATAATATATTTAAATAATCATATGATTTGACTGGGGATACTTTAAACAAAATTAGTACAATAAAAATTAAGAGAAAGCAGAGTCAAAAATAGTTAAATCTGTAGAAGCATAAGGAAGAGAAGGATGTGAAAAACTCGTTGCACAGCATTGCACGAGTTTTTCAAACCGAAGTCTATTTTTTGCTGAATTTCACTTCAACAAGTCTTCCACTAGGACCTGGAATTCCACCTTTCACTAAAATAGCATTTAGTTCTGGTCTAATATCCACAATTTCTAGCCCTTGAACAGTCACCTGTGTATTTCCATAATGACCAGGCATCTTTTTGTTCTTGAATACTCTCGCTGGAGTAGCACTACCACCAATAGAACCAGTTCCTCTATGGAATCTATGTCCATGAGCACCAGGTCCACCTTTAAAGTTATGTCGTTTCATTACACCAGCGAAACCACGTCCTTTTGATGTTCCAACAACGTCAACTTTTTGACCTTTTTCAAACATTGAAAGATCAATAGTTTGTCCTACTTCAATAGCATCAATACTATCAGTTTTGAACTCTCGAAGAATTTTTGTTGGTGCTGCTTCTCCAAAATGTCCTTGTAATGCTTTTGAAACCTTATGCCGTTTTCCTTCAGAAATAGTTTGGTAACCAACTTGAACAGCATTATAACCGTCTTTTGCGTCAGTTTTTTTCTGAATAACAGTCACAGGGCCTAATTCGATAACTGTAACTGGTAAACGAAGCCCAGCCTCAGTAAAGACTTGGGTCATTCCTACTTTTTTACCTAATAATCCTTCCAGCATTTGGAATGCCTCATCAACTAAATTTAACATTATCAAAAAGAACTCTCTATCTATAGCATTAGCTTAGGTGGAGATGCCTTTTTGACCTGTTTGTGCATACTGTAAACAAAAGGGAGAAATTGCCCATTTCGAGTCTCTGTGTCAATCTTTAATTTAAATTTCATTAAGGATTGAGGAAGTTTGTGTACAACACTCTAAAAGTATCCTTTTATTTTAAGCCCAAAGAGTTAATTAAATCATCTACTTTTGTAAGATCCGCAGGGATTAATACGTTAGTATCCTTACGACCAATTTTTGCAATTTGAGTTAAGTATCGTTGAGCTAACTCTAAACGAACAGCATTTCCACCTTTTTGATGTTCATGAATCGCTGAACCTACTTTAGAAATTGAATCAGCAGTTGCTTTTGCAATTGCAAGGATTTCTTGAGCTTTCCCTTCCGCTTCATTGATTCTTTTTTGCTTCTCACCCTCTGATTGATTAACCATTTCCATTTTTATCCCTTCAGAACGATTAATTTGGCTCTGCTTTGTTCCTTCTGATTCAGCAACAAGAGCTCTTCTTTGTCGTTCAGAAGATACCAACTTTTCCATTGATTCTCTTACACTTGAAGGCGTTTCTATATTTTTAATTTCATATCGATGAACTCGAATTCCCCATGTAAGACCAGCTTCAGTTAATACACTAACAACTCGGGAACTAATGGCCGTTCTTTCTTTAAACATTCGGTCAAGCTCAAGAGTTCCTACTACTGATCGTAGTGTTGTTTGTGCTAATTCAGATGCAGCTTCAAAGTAATTTGTAACCCCATAACTTGCTTGATGAGGATCTTCAACACTGATGTACATAACACCATCAACTTCAACTTTGACATTATCTTTTGTAAAACAATCTTGTGGTGGAATGTCAAATGTTCGTTCTTTTAAATCCTGAGTATATGCAACCTTTTCAACAAAAGGTAATAAAGGATGAAACCCTGCATCCAGTGTTCGACTATATTTTCCAAATCGTTCTACAATTAAAGCCGTCTTAGTAGGAACAAGACGAATGGATTGAAAGAATTTGATAATAACAATGACAAAAATAATTCCCCAAAATCCAAGTAGAAAATAATCTTCCATAAAACCTCTTAGTAAATTTTTAATTATGATAATTGATAAATAAGGTTTGAATCATTATTATTTTGTTCGTGGAATATTTGTTGTACTACCTTCAGCCATTGTTCCAGAAACTTGCCCGATTCCTTCAAAGAAACCTTGAATATTTGCAAGTTGGCTTGGAACAACAGATACTTTTGCTGTACTAAGAATTTTTCCAAACTCATCAACAAATTGTTCAACAATTTTCATTTGTACTGCCTCTTCTCCACCAGGTTGTCCAATTGCTTCAGCAATAACCTGAATTCCTTGTGCTGTTGCATCTGCAATGAGGGAAATTGATTGAGCCTTTCCTTCAGCTTCATTGATTCTTTTTTGTTTCTCACCTTCAGAAATATTAATTGATTCTTGTCGATCTCCAATTGATCGATTGATCATTGATTCTTTTGCTGCTGTTGCTAGGGTAATATCAGCTCTTTTTTGTCGATCTGCTTCCATTTGTTGTTCCAGCGTTTCAATAATATTAGCTGATGGAAGGATATTTTTAACTTCATAACGAAGAACTTTAATTCCCCAAGGATCAGAAGCAACATCAATTTCTTGAACAATATTCTCATTAACTTCATCTCGTTCAGAAAACATTTGATCAAGAGATAATTTTCCTACCTCAGAACGCATTGTAGTTTGAGCTAATTCAATACATGCAATTCGATAATTCCCGATCCCATAACTTGCTTTTTCTGCATCCATAATTTTGAGGTAAACAATACCATCAATTTCAATTTGGATATTATCTTGTGTGATACAAGATTGAGGAGGAATATCAAAAATTTGCTCTCGCATTTCGTGTCGATATGCAACTCGATCAAAGAATGGAATGAGAAAATGAAATCCAGGGTCAAGAACCCCCTTGTATTTCCCTAGTCGTTCTTTTACGACATTCTCATTCTGAGGAACAATAATAAATGTTTTAAAAACAATGAAGCCTATAATGATAAAGGCAATGGTGAATGGAAGCATTTTCCTCTATGAAAAAATTAATATGTGGAATAGAAAACTAAAAAACTGGATAACACAAATTTTGAAGATGTGTATATAGATTTTCAACAGTCTAGTTGAAGAACGATAAAAAGAGGGTAGGAAAAGGTACAAGAATACAAAGGTGGGGAGTTTTTAAGTAAGAAATTAAAACTTTCTATAAACTTTTGAGGCGTTTAGACGTTTCATTTTGTAATACATCACAACAAGAATGGATTTGATATGTGAAGTCTTCAAATGTATTTCCAATGCAAATAATTGTTGGGTATTCTAAATGCTTTGTACAGTATAGGTTATCAACACCTTTTCCGATTAAATCAGAAATACATCGAAAGATAGTTGATGCTGTATGGTCTTTGATTTTTTTAGGATCAATTCTTTTTCCATTTTTTTGGAAGTAAATTTTAATCATGACTCCTCTTTATGACGATAACCTTTTATTATAATAAGTTACAAAGAGAGGCTTTTTTCAGGACGAGTAAGATTCAATATGGTTTCAAACTGGGAATTTAAAACAACTCAAAACTTTGACAAGATTGATTTTCATGATTCTGTTATTGAGGAAATAACCTTTAATGACTTAGCAATTACTTTGAAAGTTGATTTGTGTAATATACTTCAAAATCATCCCAAAAATCCTTTTTCAGAAGCAAGATGTTGTTCTCCATGTGTTTTGACAATTCAGGGAGTACAAGAATCAAATCCACTTTTATTTTCAGAAAAAGAGCACAATTTTTCTCCTCATCCTTTTCCTCAATCTCCTTTAGATGGTGAGATTATGGAAGCAACAGGAAAAATTCAAGAAGATGGACTTCACAAATTTCACTATTCAGGATGGCACAAAGCTGGTTGGACTGAGTGGGTTATTATTGCAGAGTCTTTTGAATTAGAATGGAAGGAAATGGAGAAACATGCGTGGTTTGTAGGCTTATAACGAAAAAAGCCTCATCAAGGAAAATTCTGATGAGGCTTTGATCTAACTTAAACTAAAAAATCTAAAGTAAAAATTATTTACCAAGAACTTTAAGCATTGTTTCACCAATTGTTGCAGGAGTTGCTACTACATGAATTCCAGCAGCTTCAAGAGCTTTCATTTTTTCAGCAGCAGTTCCTTTTCCACCAGCTACAATCGCACCAGCATGACCCATTCGTCGTCCTGGAGGTGCTGATTGACCAGCAATGAAAGAAACGATTGGCTTAGTTACATATTCTTTTGCAAATTCAGCCGCTTCTTCTTCAGCAGTTCCACCGATCTCACCAATCATTACAATTGCATTTGTATCTGGATCATCTTGGAAAAGTCGTAAACAATCGATGAAGCTTGTTCCATTAATTGGATCTCCACCAATTCCGATACAAGTACTTTGTCCAAGCCCTTGTTTCGTTAACTGACCTACTGCTTCATAAGTAAGAGTTCCAGAACGAGAAACAACACCAACATTACCTGGAGTATGGATAAAACCAGGCATAATTCCGATTTTACACTCACCTGGTGTGATGATTCCTGGACAGTTAGGGCCAATTAGTCGTGTTTTTGATCCTTTAAGAGCAGCAGCTACAGTAGCCATGTCAAGAACAGGAATTCCTTCTGTAATTGCAATAACTAGCTCAACTTCAGACTCAATTGCTTCTAAGATTGCATCACCACAAAACGGAGGTGGAACAAAGATCATAGAACAGTTAGCACCTGTTTTTTGAACTGCATCTTTAACAGTATTATAAACAGGAGTTCCTTCGTGAACTAATCCACCTTTTCCTGGAGTTACACCAGCAACAATTTGAGTTTGCTCGTATGCTTTACACATTCGTGCATGAAGAGAACCCTGAGAACCAGTGATTCCTTGCACTAAGATTTTTGTATCTTTATTAACAAGAACGCTCATGTATTTTTCCTATGTTTCGTAAACGTTAAGGGTAAGGGTTCAATATTATTGAGCAAATTCAACAGCTTTTTGAGCTGCTGCTGCAATTCCTTCTACCATTACAAGTTTTTCACCAAGACCAGAATTTTTGATGATTTCAACAGCTTTATCTGCATTTGTTCCTTCAAGACGAACAACAACAGGGATTTCAAGCTTAACTTGTTTGAATGCTGCAACAACACCACTTGCAATCATATCACACTGAACGATTCCACCGAAAATGTTTACAAGAATACATTTTACATTTTTATCTTCAGTAATAAGACGGAAAGCTGCTTCTACTCTTTCTTGTGTAGCCCCACCACCAACATCAAGGAAATTTGCTGGATCACCCATATAATGCTTGATGATATCCATTGTTCCCATCGCAAGACCAGCACCATTAACCATACAACCAATGTTTCCATCTAATTTGATGAAGTTAAGGTCATATTTACTTGCTTCAACTTCTGCTGGATCTTCTTCATCAAGATCTCGAAGAGCTAAAGAATCTTTGTGACGGAAAAGAGCATTGTCATCAATGTCCATTTTACAATCAAGTGCCATGATATTGTTGTCACCATCGATAACCATAGGGTTAATTTCAAGTAGAGAACAATCTTCAGCTATAAATGCGTTGTAAAGAGACATAAAAAAGCTTGATGCTTTTCTAATTAATTTTGGATCTTCTTTCTCTAATCCAAGTCCAAAAGCTAATTCTTGAGCTTGAAACGGTCGAAGGCCAAAAGTTGGATCAACAACCACACTTAGAATTTTTTCAGGAGTTTTATCTGCAACTTCTTCGATATCCATTCCACCTTCAGTAGAAGCTAGAAGCATAACTTTTTGAGTTGCACGATCAACAAGAATAGAAAAATATAATTCTTTCTTGATTACCATTCCTTGTTCAACAAGGAGAGTTTTAACTTTTTGTCCTTCAGGCCCAGTTTGATGAGTAATTAACTGCATTCCTAGGATATTTTCAGCATTTGTTCTTGCTTCTTCTAAGCCTTTAGAAACTTTAACTCCACCACCTTTTCCACGACCACCTGCATGAATCTGTGCTTTAACAACACAAACATCACCTGGAAGTTCCTCAGCAATTTTTACTGCTGCTTCAACAGTAGTAGCAGGAGTTCCTTGTGGAACGCTCACACCATACTTTGCGATGATGCCTTTTGCCTGAAACTCATGTAATTTCATTAAACTCTCTCGAATTGATAAGATTTGGATGATAAACGAAAATCGATAAAAAAAAAGGGCTGAAATAAATTTCAACCATCTAAATTTTTTATGATAAGTTTGCTACAGCAGCATTAAGATCTTTTACTGCTGCTAGAGATACTTGAAGGTTTGCTTTTTCATTATCAGTAAGAGCAACTTCAACTACTTCTTCAACTCCACCTGCACCAATTTTACAAGGTACACCTACATAAAGAGGCTCAGTAACACCATATTGACCAACTTTTAATTCAACAGCACAAGGAAGAATTCGTTTCTTATCAAATAAATAAGATTCTGCCATTGAGATAGCTGAAGTAGCAGGTGCATAAAATGCTGATCCTGTTTTAAGAAGTCCTACAATCTCTCCACCACCTTTTCGAGTTCGGCTTACAAGTTCATTAAGTCGTTCTTCAGTAATTTTGCCTTGAGCAATTAAGTCTTGAAGACTTGTTCCAGCAATATTACTCATTCCAGTTAATGGAACCATTGTATCACCATGTCCACCAAGAACATATGCTTGAACTTGATCTACAGAAACGTTGAATTCCCAAGCTAAGAAAGTTCGGAATCGAGCAGAATCAAGAACACCAGCCATACCAGCAATTTTGTGTGCAGGAAGGTCAGCCGCTTCTTTAAGAAGACGAACCATCACATCAAGTGGATTTGTGATACAAATAACAAATGCATTTGGACAGTTAGCTTTAATTCCTTCTCCAACAGCTTTCATTACTTTTGAATTAATTCCAAGAAGGTCATCTCGACTCATTCCAGGCTTTCGAGCAATTCCAGCAGTAACGATTACAACATCTGAATCCTTAAGATCAGCATAGTCGTTTGTTCCTTTGATGCTTGCATCAAATCCTTCAACAGGACCACATTGAGCTAAATCTAAAGCTTTCCCTTGTGGCATTCCGTCTACAATATCAAAAAGAACAACATCACCTAAGTTTTTTAATAAAGCTAAATGTGCTAAAGTGCCACCAATGTTACCAGCACCAATTAAGGCAATTTTTTTTCGAGCCATGCGTATCTCCAATTAATTTGTTTTTTAGGAATCTATCTTATAAATTACGATGAAGAGCGAATAATGACAGTTCCCATTATTAAGCACTTGCTTACATTAGGGTTCTTCGGATGTCCTCCCGAGAACTACTGTCTTATCTTTGTATTAAAGACAAATAGTGCCCAACAAAAATCAATTTTGATGATTGCTGGTAACAACTCAAAAGGAACAAAATATCTCAACTTTAAATTAAGTTATTTTTAATCAAAAAATCTTTTTGAGAATATTAAAAACACTTTTAAAATGTCGCTGCATAATCGCTATAGAAGGCTATTCCGTCAAGCTAAAAGCGAGGAAATACAAAGCTAAAAGATTCATTTTAGATGGGTTGGAAGGATGATTTGATACTTCTTTTTGAGTTGTTCAATAAGCCTTTTTTTATTTTTTAAAAAAGCATTGAATTCTCGAATGATATTTGGATGTTTGATGCTTGATAAATGACGAGTTCCAGTAGTATAGGGAAGTTTTGAATTAAAAATTAATGCATTTGGTTTTTGAATAATATGTTTAAGATAAAACTTACTAACTAAATAATTAGAATAAGCTCCATCTGTACGTCCTCGAATCGTTTGACGAAGAAGACCTTCATAAGATGGATTATGGTAGATTTGAAGAAGTCCTTTGTTGATATATTTTGTATAAGGAATAGGAGTAAGGGAAGACACAAAAAATAAGATACCTGATGTTATGAAAGAAGGCTTTATTTGCTATTCTCTAATAAATAAAACGGGTAGATTATTTCCTTTGAAGTCCCTAAAACCACCAACTAATCCTAAAACTTGTTGGTTTTCATTTTTAGGAAGAACAAATACTCCATCAATATATCGAAGAACAGTATTGCTATAAGCAATTTTATGATTTTTTTTTCAGGTTTGGAGACCAATAGCGATTATCAGGATATTTGAAATCAATTTTTTGAGCTAAAAAGTTTTTGATTAA